>NZ_JARSMD010000015.1:0-218591 GCF_035811335.1 Schinkia azotoformans | reverse complement strand
CTCGTTCAAATCTGACAATGGAAAAGAGGGGGGTGTTAACTAATGGCATTAACATTGATGCTTATCGTTTTACTAGTTCTATTTTTAATTAATGTACCTATCGCATTTGCATTAATAGTGAGTACATCGGTTTATTTCTTCTTTAATGATAGCTTTACGATAACAGTCATGATACAAAGGATCATTGGTGGATTAGAATCGGTTCCCCTTCTTGCGATTGTTTTCTTTATCACCGCTGGTATTTTAATGAATTATACAGGGATTACATCCAGAATGTTAAAATTTGCTGAAGTTATTACTCGTCCGTTACCAGGAGCGCTGGCTCAGGTTAACGTTGTACTTGCAACATTAATGGGTGGTATTAGTGGTTCGAACTTAGCAGAAGCGGCAATGCAGGCAAAAATGATCGTGCCTGAAATGGAGAAAAAAGGATATTCAAAAGCATTCGCAACAACCTTAACTGGTGCGGCAGCATTGATTACACCGATTATCCCTCCGGGTGTTGCAATGATCATGTACGGCTATGTTGGAAATGTTTCAATTGGAAAACTGTTTTTAGCAGGGGTATTACCAGGCGTGGCTTTGTGTATCATGTACATGATTTATATTTATTTCTACGCAAAGAAGCACCATCTTGAAACCGATAATAAAAAGAAAATCACAATGAAGGAGTTTCTATCTTCCTTTAAAGATGCCATCCTGGCTCTAATTTTACCGGTTATTATTATCGGTGGAATCCGTATGGGAATATTCAGTGCAACAGAAGCAGGAGCAATTGCGGTATTGTATGCGTTAATTCTTGGATTGTTAGTATACCGTGAAATGAAAATCAAGCATTTAATGCAGGCTTTATTGGAAACTGCTCATACAGCAGCCTCCATTCTTATTATCATTGGGGCAGGCTCTGCGTTTGGATGGGCATTAACCTTGGAGCAGGTTCCTCAAAAGATGACAGAATTAATGGTTGGAAATATTGCTTCTCCAACAATGTTCTTCATTGTAGTTCTAGTCTTCTTATTAATTGTGGGTATGTTCGTTGAAGGCAACGTTTCTATTATTATCTTAACACCATTATTTATGCCAATGCTGATGCAATATGGGATTGATCCCGTCCATTTCGGAATCTTCTTCATTATCTGTTTAAGTATAGGTACAATGACACCACCGCTTGGTACAATCATGTTCGTAACTTGTGCCGTTACCGGTACGAAGGTAGAGGAATTCGTAAAAGAAAGCTGGCCGTTCTTAGTAATACTAATTATTGCAGCGTTATTAATGGCGTTCGTTCCAAGTATCTCTATGTTCTTGCCAAATCTACTATTCTAGTAACAGGGGGAGTCTTTTCTAATGAATAATGCAGTCCTAAATGTCACTCAAATTCATCCTGATGATAATGTCTGGATCTGTTTGGCTGATATGAAAAAAGGTGACGAATTAACAATAAGTGGTATACGGGTCACCCTTAAAGAGGATATTTCCAGAGGTCATAAGGTAGCATGCAAACCTATTAAAAAGGGATCCAATATAATTAAGTTTGGATTTCCGATTGGCCATGCCGAGGAAGATATTGATCCTGGTGAATTTGTTCATACGCATAACGTAAAAACAAATTTAAAGGGTGAACTTGAATATACCTTTAATCCTACAAATAATCAACTAAGCTCAACCAATGATAAAGTAAGCCCTACGTTTATGGGGTATCGCCGTGAAAATGGCGATGTAGGGGTGCGTAATGAAATTTGGGTTATTAATACTGTAGGCTGCATTAACAAGGTGGCCGAAAACCTTGTGAAAATGGCGGAGCGTTCAATAAAGGTAGACAATATCGATGGCTTTAGTCATTTTGCTCACCCATATGGCTGCTCGCAGCTAGGTGATGATTTAGTTTATACCCAAAAAATATTAGCAAATCTAATTCATCATCCAAATGCAGGCGGTGTACTCGTTTTAGGACTTGGCTGCGAAAATAATTATATTGATCTATTTAAAAATGTGATTGGTGAATACAATCCAAATCGCGTAAAATTCCTTGCTGTGCAGCAGGTTGAGGATGAGTTTGAAGAAGGTCTTGCAATCCTTGAGGAGCTCGCAGAGTACGCTGGTCGAATCAAACGAGAAGCGGTTCCGGTTTCTTCCCTGAAGATTGGGTTAAAATGTGGTGGTTCTGACGGGCTTTCCGGTATTACAGCCAATCCACTGCTTGGCGTATTCTCTGATAAGCTGATTTCTTATGGAGGAAGTACAGTTTTAACAGAAGTACCTGAGATGTTTGGTGCGGAAACGATTTTAATGGACCGCGCCAAAGATGAAGAAACATTTACTAAAATCGTAGACTTAATTAATAATTTTAAAAAGTACTTTATTAAATATGACCAGCCGGTTTATGAAAATCCGTCACCTGGAAACAAAGCAGGCGGTATTACAACACTAGAAGAAAAGTCGTTAGGCTGTGTTCAAAAGGGTGGATTTTCTCCCGTTAATGATATCCTTGAATACGGAGGCCGTGTAACTGAAAAGGGCTTAAGTCTTCTTCAAGGTCCCGGCAATGATCTGGTATCGGTAACTGGCTTGGCAGCAACCGGCTGCCAAATCGTCTTATTTACAACAGGAAGAGGTACTCCATTTGGAGGCCCAACACCAACTGTCAAAGTCGCAACGAATACGGCACTTGCAGAAAAGAAAAAAAGATGGATAGATTTCAACGCCGGTCAGTTAGTAGAAGGCACTACTATGGAAGAATTATCAGAACAATTTTTCCAGTATATTATTGACGTAGCTTCTGGAAGAAAACAGACTAACAATGAACTTTATGGTTACAAAGAAATAGCCATTTTTAAAGATGGCGTAACCATGTAGGAGATGAGTAAATGTCTAATACTTCGTCATTATTAAATAAAAAAACTCTATTAGAAACTGGTTTTGCTAACGGACTTCCATCATCCTCTTATCCTGAACGTGTGTTGCAAATTGGGGAAGGAAACTTTTTAAGAGGATTCATTGATTGGATGTTTTTCGAAATGAATAAGGTTGGGGAGTTTCAAGGCCGTGTTGTTGCTCTTCAGCCAACCCCTAGAGGGAAGGTTGTACCGAAGCTGAATCGCCAAGACTGCTTGTATACCCTTATCCAAAGAGGGATTTACCAAGGGACTACTGTCGAAAAGATTGATGTAATTGATTCCATAAGTAGAGGCATCAACCCTTATTCAGATTGGGAAGAGGCTCTAAAGGTAGCGGAATCTCCTGACATTGAATTTGTATTTTCTAATACAACAGAAGCAGGGCTGCAATATGTTGATGAGAGTTTTGACGAAGCTGCTTCCCCTCTATCATTTCCAGGCAAACTTGTGTCACTGCTATTCCACCGTTATACAATTTTTAACGGTGAAAAGGGCCGTGGCTGGATGATTATTCCTTGCGAATTAGTAGAGAATAATGGGGTTGTTTTAAAGGAGCTTTGCAAAAAGCTTACATTGAATTGGGGACTTCCGGAGTCATTTTGGACATGGGTTGAAAATGAGTGTTCGTTTTGCAATACACTTGTGGACAGGATCGTAACAGGTTTTCCGCATGGCGAAGAGCAACAATTAGCGGATCGTCTTGGCTATCAGGACGAATTAATGACAGTTGCAGAACCCTATCATTTGTTTGTTATTGATGGACCAACTGAACTACAAGAAAAGCTTCCTTTTAAAAAAGCTGGATTAAATGTTTATTTCGATGATATCACTTCGTACCGTGAATTAAAGGTAAAATTGTTAAATGCACCTCACACGCTCCTTGCCTCCTGCGGAATTTTGTATGGGGTTGAAACGGTAAGAGAGGGGATTAAAGATGATTTACTCGGTAATTTCATAATTCATGCGATGATGGAAGAAATAAGTTCAACATTACAGCCGAAGGAAAAGGAAAGCTCTAGTCAATATATTCATGATATCATTGACCGTTTCTTGAATCCGTTTCTGCATCATCGATTGTTGGATATTAGTTTAAATGGATATTCAAAATATCGAACAAGGGTTATGCCAAGCTTACTGGCTTTTAAAGAAGCAGAGGGGGCATATCCGAAAAGACTGGCTTTCAGCCTGGCAGCTTTAACTTCTTTTTATAAGGTAGTCGAAGACGATAAGGAAGCAAACAAGTTTTTTGGACATGGTCCTAATGGATTGTATGAAATTAGGGACAGCCATGACGTTATTTCGAAATTCCGTGAATTTTGGGAGAAATATGATGGAACGACGGAGTGTACAACTAAATTGGTGAAAGAACTTGTTGTTAATGACTTGCTGGGTGAAAAGACGTTATCAGAAGCAGAGGGGCTTTCAATATTTATTGCGAAACATATTATGATGCTTCAAGAATTAGGAATGAAAAAAACTTTAGAATTCATTGAACAATAAGTGAAACAGGGGGGCGGTTCTGCTGTTCCAAATTTTGTACAGTCCCTCCAGTTTCTTATTTTACTAACGGGAGATGTAAAAGTTGAAAACGATCGTATGTCAACAGCCTGGCGAAATGAAAATGATTGAACAAGAAAGACCTTCAGTCATTGCTGATAATGAAGTATTAGTAGCGGTAAAAAGAATAGGAATTTGTGGTACAGATATTCATGCTTATGGCGGAAACCAGCCATTTTTTGCCTATCCAAGAGTTCTTGGTCATGAATTATCAGCCGTTGTTGAACGTGTTGGTGCCCATGTAACAAAGGTTGAAGCAGGTGATCTAATCTCTGTTATTCCTTATATGCATTGTGGAGAATGTATCTCTTGTAAAAATGGTAAAACAAATTGCTGCACTAATATGAAGGTTCTTGGCGTTCATATAGATGGAGGAATGACTGAACATTTAGTCCTTCCGGAAAGCCATGTTTTTAAAGTAAACGAATTATCTCTAGAAGAAGCGGCGGTAATTGAACCGTTATGTATCGGTGCCCATGCAGTAAGAAGAGCTGATATTCGTGAAGGTGAAACAGTATTGATTGTTGGTGCAGGACCGATTGGGATGGGGGCAGCAAGATTTGCCAAGCTTCAAGGCGCGAAAACAATCATTATGGACATTAATGAAGAACGTTTACAGGCCTGCAAAGAATGGGCAGGTTGTGATTTTGCAGTCAAAGCATCTGATGCGGCTGTTGAAGAATTAAAAGCTGTGAATGACGGCTGGCTTCCAACTGTAGTTATGGATGCAACTGGAAATAAATTTTCGATGACGAATGCATTTGATTATGTATGCCATGGCGGGAAGGTCGTTTATGTAGGGCTTGTGAAAGATACAATCACTTTCAACGACCCAGACTTTCATGCGAAGGAACTAACTTTAATGGGAAGCAGAAATGCGACTAAAGAAGATTTTGAATATGTTATTCAGTCTGTTAAAGATGGAAAAGTAAACGCAGCGTCTTATATTACTCATAAGATTAATTTTGATGATGCAGTTTCATATTTTGAAGCTAAAAGTTTCAATACCAATAAAGCGTTAATCGTCCTTGAATAGTGATGAAAGGAATTTTTTGAATGGAAAAATATCAAATTTTTCAACGTTTAATGGAATCTGGCGTTGTCGTAGTCATGCGTAAGATGACACCAGAGAAGGTTGTATCTATTGTTTCCGGATTGAAGTCTGCGGGGATAACAGCTGTTGAAATTACAGTTGAGGATAATGGTGGTCTCGAGGCAATCCAAACGGTTAAGGAGCACTTTAATGGTGAAATACTTATTGGTGCCGGTACCGTTTTGGATGGTGAGACTGCGAAGGAAGCTATTAATGCAGGTGTTGACTTTATCGTAACCCCAGTTGTTTCAAAAAGTGCGATCGACGTTGCCAAGCGCTATGGCTGTTTTATTGGGGTAGGTGCGATGACACCAACGGAAATATTGACTGCCTATGAAGCCGGGGCAGATTTAGTGAAAGTTTTCCCAGCAGATAATTTAGGTCCTTCTTATCTGAAAAATGTAAAAGGACCTCTAGGACATATTCCGCTAATGCCTACTGGTGGTATTAATTTGAATAATATCGGTGACTATGTAAAAAGCGGTGCAGTATGTGTAGGCGTAGGCGGAGCACTATACAATTATGATACAGAAGAAGAAATTGCAGCAACGGCAAGAAAGTTTGTTGAGGAATATCAAAAAGCTAAAATGAATATGAAGTAATTTAATTTTAGGAATTTGGTTACTTTGGGGTTTTGCACAAGGGATTTTGCTTATGATCTCTTGTGCTTTTTTTATTTATTGGATTTAATATGACATTTCGTATAGGTTTTAGGTATTTTGAGGATGATTCTATTTTTGCGCATTAAAAATATGGCATAAAAATGCCTGTCCCTACATAAATCTGTAATGTCATAGTAAAAATTGGATTCGAAAGGTGAAGTTGTATTTTGCTTTTTGAATAACCTCTAAATATAGAAGGGGGAGGACGTTCATTGACATTTAATCAAACATCTTCTATACGATTTTCAGTAGAAGAATCTGTATGGTTTAAAAAAGGACAGGAAGTATCTGATTTAATTGGTATATCGTTAGAACCTGAAATTTCTGTACAAGAACATGACAAATATATATCCATACGTGGTGCATTAGTACTTTCTGGAGAATATCGTGCACAAACTCGTGATGGTGAGGACGAAATTAATTCACTTCGGGATTCCGCCATCTACAGAACTGTCGACGAAGTTAGCGAAAATGGTGATGGAAATCTCGCTATGAAGCACCGCTTCCCAATTGATATTACGATCCCGACTAATCGTATCCGTAGCCTTGAGGAAGTATATGTACTTGTGGAATCCTTTGATTACGAAATTCCCGAAACCGGCAGGCTTGAGCTAAAGGCGGACCTGTGCATTAGTGGGATTGCAAATGAGAGAGAACAAGAGCAACAGAGTGTTTATGAACCACAAGAGGTCCGTGAAGCTGTACAGGAAATTTCGAGATTTAGTGAAATTCCAGTGGCGCAGGATATACGGGGAGAGTTAGGTATTCAACCGGATCAAGAGGTTCAAGCAGATCAATCGGTTGATGATGACGAGGAGGCGATAGAGGCTCGCCAGGCTTCTTTGAATGTACAGCTGGAAATTCCTCAGCCGCCCTCTTTAATCGAAGCTGTAACAACCAATGACGGACTCGGAAGTGCCTTTAGACAAAGTGTATTTGATACTTTTAAAAAGTCACAGGTAGAAAGCGAAAAAGAAGAAGAGGATACTTTTCCATCGTTTACTACAGAAGTTCGAAAACAAGAGGACGAAAATGAGGCTGCTGATTTAGAAAATGCTGCTGAGGCAACAGAGGCACCGCCAGCCGCAGAAAGAGCAGAGGTTAATTTAACGCTTGTTTCCAAAGGAGTGCCAAATCAGAGCGAAGTCGTGGATGTTGATCAAGTGGATGAATTTGAGTTAGCAGAGCGACCAATTGTGGCCGAAGCAAACACGGAAGATGTTGTGGATGCAGATGCAGTTGCTGAAGCTGCCGTTGAAGAAACGGCCATCCCAGTGAATATTGTAGCAAAGAGGTCTCCGCAAATTGGTATGAAAGGTCGTTCGGAGCAACAAGAACAAGGCTGGAATCCAAAAAGCCTATATGGAACACCGCAAGCAACCTATAATACTTCCGGAGCAAGAGAAAATGTTGCAGAGGCAGTTGAAAATGAAACAGTAAAGCCACAACGTTCAATGAGAACAGAAAATGCCTTATATTTAACAAAAATGCTTTCTTCCGATGGTGAAGAGGATTTTTCAAAATTAAGGCTCCGCATTGTCCAAAATGGCGAGACATTAGGAACAATTGCTAAAACCTATGATATTTCTACAACTCAAATAATCCGCTTGAACGGGTTGGATGATGAAATTGTAAAAGAAGGGCAAATTCTCTATATCCCTGCCTATGCTGGAGTTGAAAAATAATGGGCTTCCATATGGGAGCCCTTATTTTTACTTTATGAAATAGGCTTTGTGCTTCGTTAAGCACTTGTTTTTCTAATCATCATGGAGTTCCGTGAGGTGATTTTTATTGAAACAACAAACACTTGAACCATATTTTAGAATATTAACAAAGTATAGGTTGGAACCTGATTTTATCGAGGATTATGGGAAGATCAAAAAAGTATACACAAAACAAGGAATTTTTGCATTAAAAGAAGTCAGATACTCGGAAGAGCAGCGAAATCGATTTATGCAAGCCGTTAATCGTTTGCATGACAAGGGCTACCGCCATGTTGTTCCAATTTATTTAAGTTCCGATGGCAGGCATTTACAAAGTGATAATAGCAGTGGCTGCGAATTTTATCTAATGCCATGGATTGATAATGGGCAAGTACGAGCGGATCAACGGTTTGTGGATTTAATGAGGGAAGCAGCTCGAATCCATAAAGTTACCGAGGTAACAGGGAAAGCAAATCACTCTTATTTTCAGCATTTTTATGAAAAATCTATTGCAAATATCGATAAGCGCAAACTTGATTATGAACGATTTATTGAAAAAAGTGAGCAGAAAATATATATGTCTCCTTTTGAATTATTGTATTGCACGCATTTTGTTCAATTAATGCGAATGGAGGATTTTGTATTAAATACCTTAGTGGACTGGTATGAAGCAACAAAAGAGAAAAACAAAGACCGCATATCTATTTGTCATGGCAATTTATCTCCTAACCATTTACTCTACGATGAAAGAGGGTACAGCTATCTTTTCAACTTTGACCGAACATTTAGGGCATCTCCCATATACGATCTGCTTGATTTCTTTAGAAAGGCGCTATACCGCTATCCGCAAAAAGCGGCTGAAGCCGTAGGATGGTATAAGGAATACAGCCAAAACCACCAACTTACAGACGATGAAAGATTATTATTATTTTACTATTTAACTCAAACAGATAACATTCACAGAATCATTCATCAATACCAAACAGACCCATCCATCTCAGAGAAAAACATTGTTGTTAAACTGCAACGATCAATCTGGCAAATGCAAGCCGCCCACACATTAGTCACACAAATAAATGAAGGCATTCAACAGGAAAAGAACGAGGCTTTATTTGCGGAAGATAACGGGGGTGGCGGTGAAAGCAGTGAAAGCTTTGTTGGTAGCGAAAATAATGGAGGAACTGAAAACAATTATTAGTAAAAATAGCGAAGCAGTGTTTACGAAGAAAACTATGACAGCATCTTCTCTAACACAGCAAAAAGGGCTGACCCCGAAATTCATAGGGCCAGCCCTTTTCATATCCACTCCAAGTAAAAGGCAACTAATGTTAAAATCAATATAGAAAGCAAAATGACATCAAAAGTCGTTGGGAGAAAAAGAGTTCGAATTGCTTGGAAAATAACAAGTGGCAACATAATCTGTTCCAACACTAAAAGAAAATGACGACACCAAGGAGGAAGACGAAATCGATAAAATCTACTCATGGGAACGATCTCCTTTCTAAGTTGTTGAATGAAAGGTCGTAAAATTGTGTAGTAGTATTTATTATATGAACAAATTTGGAAATTGTGTTGTTTCATTGGTCAAATTTTTAAATATGATTAGAAGATAAAATGCGGCCAATCTGGCGTGTCCAGAGCAGGTCCTGTCCGCAAAATGATGATAACTATCTAACTGCTCTATTAAACTCTATCGGTACTATATAATGCCCGGGCTTTCCATAGCCTTCATATTCAAAATTGTTTGCGAGAATTCTACGGATAGTTCTTATTGACTTATTCCCCTTACACCACTCATAAATCCTATTCGTCGTAATCTTTTCATCCGGGAACAGCCATCGAAACTCCTCAATGCTTCTCAAAATTGCTGCAGAGGGAGCCTCCTCAAATCCACATTTACACTTTAAGGTTACATCTACAAATGTTCGGCAATGTGGGCAATATATGCCTTTTTCAAGTTGATCATATTCATAGTTGGGCAGTCGTTTATAGGGGGATTGAAAGGTTTGTTTTGAAACTAATGTTTCTGCAAGTTTTGAATGCTTCCCATTTAATTTGGATGGTGTCCGATTGAGCTTGTCTAAAAATCGGCTGAGTTGTGATGGGAAAATAATTGATTGATTAATTGGAGCATGGTATAAGTGGAAATTAGGATTGATGAATATTAGGTAAGATTCGATGTGCATGTTATAGCCATTGTTTTGGAGAAGTTGCTTAAGCAGGATTTCGCTTCGTTCCAGTTGATGCAATGGATTCCTAATAGTAGACCCTGATAGTGTGAGCCATTTGTCGCCTTCAAGATAATAGTCGCCTTCAAAATTTTTGACCTCGAATTGAAACAGTGTTCCTTGAGATATAAGCGTTGAGTCGATTTGAAATACGGTGTTATTAACCTCAAAAAGCAAATCATTTAAAAGTAAACCATCAATTAATATATCCTCAGACCATATATCAAATTGCTGTTCACCTTTAAATCCCTTCTCAAGGTTCTCGTAACGTCTTAAATCATCAATTGGAAACTCCATCCTCGAATATAAAAATCTAAGGAGTTTTAATTCATCAGAAACAAAGCGTGGTTTAATGAATTTCATGAAAACCCTCCATAACAAAAATATAAGATTATGTTAATTTTATGCAATTAACAGAACCTTTACAAGAAAAAATTCCACCAAACGACAACTTTTTCCTCCAACTTAGTATTAAAAAAGAAAAATATTGGGGATAATGTTGACGATTTGAATTTTTTAAAGTTAATATATATTAAGTGAACTGAAAAAAAGCGGGTCAGATGTGAAAACACGATATCGGTTTTATGAAGTTAGACTCAGACACTATGTTAGTTATAACAAAGTAATGGTCCATTCACATATAAGGTCGTCCCGCCATATTAATAAGTAAGTTAATTAAATTCAATTCAATGAAATGCAATGATAGGGAAGAGTACTTCGTGAACCCTTCAGAGAGAGAGGTCAATTTGCTGGGAGATCTCTTAGGATGTAGCGCGGGAAGGTAGCCCTTGAGCAGCTTTTCTGAACAAAACGTAAACTAACGTGGGAAGTATGTGTGGAGCTTCTTAATTTGCTAAACTATTCTGCAAAAATTTACTTGCCCAATCAAAACGTAAGTAGGAAAAGCCGGCCACAGTCCGTTATCTGTTTGAGCGCATTGATATTTTTTTGCATGGGTATGCGGGTATGTATCGCATAATCAAATAGCCATAACAAAAATATCAATGAAAAAAGGTGGTACCGCGAAGAATAGCTTCTTTCGTCCTTTTATATGGACGAAGGGAGTTTTTTTATTTTTTTGAAAAAAAAATACATAATTAAATTCCCAACCAAATCAGGAGGTACAAAGGAATGACTAATCAAGAGATCAATTTACCTACAAAATATGATCCGCAAGCTGTTGAAGAAAATCGTTATGAATGGTGGCTGCAAGGAAAGTTTTTCGAAGCTGATCCAAGCTCAGGAAAAGAGCCGTATACAATCGTTATTCCACCACCAAATGTAACAGGTAAACTACATCTTGGTCATGCGTGGGACACAACGCTCCAAGATATTTTAACAAGAATGAAGCGGATGCAGGGCTATGATGTTTTATGGCTACCAGGGATGGACCATGCTGGCATTGCGACTCAAGCAAAGGTTGAAGGTAAACTTCGTGAGGAAGGTAAGTCACGTTATGACCTTGGCCGTGAGAAGTTTCTAGAAAAATCTTGGGAATGGAAAGAGGAGTATGCAAATTTCATCCGTACCCAATGGTCTAAACTTGGCCTTGGCCTTGATTATAGCCGTGAGCGCTTTACGTTAGATGAAGGTCTTTCAAAAGCGGTTCGCGAGGTGTTTGTAAAGCTTTATGAAAAAGGTCTCATTTACCGCGGTGAGTATATTATTAACTGGGACCCACAGACGAAAACAGCTTTATCTGACATCGAGGTTATTTACAAAGATGTTCAGGGTGCTTTTTATCATATGAATTATCCATTAGCAGATGGCTCAGGTTCCATTGAAGTTGCGACAACACGTCCAGAAACAATGCTTGGCGACACGGCTGTTGCTGTTCATCCTAAGGATGAAAGATATCAACATTTAATTGGTAAGACGGTAAAACTCCCTATCGTTGGCCGTGAAATTCCAATAGTTGCTGATGATTATGTTGATATGGAATTTGGTTCAGGGGCGGTAAAAATTACGCCTGCCCATGATCCAAATGACTTTGAACTAGGAAATCGTCATAATCTTGAACGTGTTTTAGTTATGAATGAAGATGGAACGATGAATGAAAATGCAGGCATTTACCAAGGCATGGACCGTTTTGCTTGCCGCAAACAAATCGTGAAAGATCTTCAAGACCAAGGTATTCTATTCAAAATCGAAGATCATTTACATTCAGTTGGTCATTCAGAGCGCAGTGGGGCCGTTGTTGAGCCGTATCTTTCAACACAATGGTTTGTAAAAATGCAGCCACTTGCTGACGCAGCAATTGAACTACAACAAAAGTCCGGTGAAAAAGTAAACTTTGTTCCTGAAAGATTTGAAAAAACATACTTACATTGGCTAGAAAACATCAGAGATTGGTGTATTTCTCGTCAATTATGGTGGGGTCACCGCATCCCGGCTTGGTACCATAAAGAGACAGGCGAAATTTATGTTGGTCACGAGGCACCAGCTGATGCGGAAAATTGGAATCAGGATGAGGACGTTCTAGATACATGGTTTAGTTCTGCACTATGGCCGTTTTCAACATTAGGCTGGCCGGATGAAAACGCTGAAGATTTCAAGCGTTATTACCCAACAGATTGCTTAGTAACAGGCTATGATATCATTTTCTTCTGGGTATCAAGAATGATTTTCCAAGGACTTGAATTTACAGAAAAACGCCCGTTCAAAGATGTTCTTATTCATGGCCTTGTTCGTGATGCAGAAGGTCGTAAGATGAGTAAGTCCCTTGGCAACGGTGTAGACCCTATGGATGTCATTGAAAAATACGGTGCGGATTCACTCCGTTATTTCCTATCAACTGGTACTTCACCAGGTCAGGATTTACGTTTTGTTTGGGAAAAAGTTGAATCAACATGGAACTTTGCCAATAAGATTTGGAACGCATCCCGGTTTGCCCTCATGAATATGAATGGCATTAAATATGAAGAGCTTGACCTGAGCGGTGAAAAATCAGTTGCAGATAAGTGGATTTTAACTCGTTTAAATGAAACAATCGAAACAGTAACGAAAATGGCTGATAAATACGAGTTCGGTGAGGTTGGTCGTGTTCTCTATAACTTCATTTGGGATGATCTATGTGACTGGTATATCGAAATGGCGAAGCTTCCATTGTATGGTGAAGACGAAGCAGCGAAGAAGACAACTCGTTCTGTATTAGCTTATGTTCTTGATAATACAATGCGCTTACTACACCCATTCATGCCATTTATTACCGAGGAAATTTGGCAAGCACTTCCACATGAAGGCGAGTCTATTACGGTAGCAAAATGGCCAGAGGTACGTGCTGACTTAACAGATAATGCAGCTGCCGAAGAAATGAAACTATTGGTAGACATTATCCGTTCAGTACGTAATATCCGTGCGGAAGTTAATACACCAATGAGTAAGCAAATCAAGCTAAATATCAAAGCGAAAAACGATGATATTTTAGCAAGCTTAGAAAGAAATCGTCATTACTTAGTACGATTCTGTAACCCAAGTGAATTAACAATCGCAACTGAACTATCAACAGATGAAAAAGCAATGACAGCAGTAGTGACAGGTGCAGAATTATCGCTACCACTAGAAGGCTTAATTAATATTGATGAAGAAATTGCCCGTCTGCAAAAAGAATTAGAAAAACTAAATGCAGAAGTAGACCGTGTTCAAAAGAAATTAAGCAATGAAAAATTTGTAGGAAAAGCTCCAGCCAATGTTGTTGAAGAAGAACGTAAAAAAGAACAAGATTACCTTGAAAAACGTGCAGTAGTGGAAGCGCGCATTCAGGAATTAAGAGGCTAAAGACAGACTCTGACCCCAAAATAGAGGAACTAAAAAGCAAATCTCAAAAATTATCATGAGATTTGCTTTTTATTCTTTTTCAGAATTATAAAGATCCTTAAAAAATTGAATTCTCCCGTCGGACTTAGGCTAAGGTATGGTATTAGCTTTTTAAATGCGGTCTATATACATTCCCATGATTTTGCTATAATAGAGGTAAATCGTGGGAGTTGATGCAATGTCTAAGGAACGCATTAATCATGACGGTCTATTTAAAGAACTGCTTAATAACTTTTTTGAAGAGTTTATGATTTTATTTTTTCCTGAAGCATGTGAAGAAATTGATTTCAATCATACAGTATTTTTATCACAAGAATTAATTCGAGATATTTTTAAAGGTGAAAAGAAAGTTGTGGATTTGTTGATTGAAACAAAGCTTAAAGGTAAAGATGGGTTTATTCTTGTGCACATTGAATCCCAATCCTATGAGCAAATAGACTTTAACGAACGAATGTTTTATTATTTTACTCGGCTTTATGACGAACATCGTAAACAAATTTTGCCTATTGCTATTTTCGGTTATGATAAACTTAAAAATGAGCCAAACACATTTTCAATAGGATTTCCTTTTCTTGAAGTCCTTAATTTTCAATTTTTGAAGGTTGAATTAAAATCCCAGAACTGGCGAGAATATTTAAAACAAGATAATCCAGTAGCAGCAGCACTTTTAAGTAAAATGGGGTATTCCGATGAAGAACGTGTCCAAGTCAAAAAAGAATTCTTAAGAATGTTAGTTCGCTTGGAATTAGACCCAGTGAGAACGGAATTAATTGCTGGCTTTTTTGAAACATACTTAAAATTAACCTCAGACGAAGAAAAACAACTATATGATGAAATAAAATCTTTAGGACGTGAAGAGGAGGAAAAGGTTATGCAAATCACAACTTCATGGCATGAGAAAGGCAGAGAGGAAGGAGTTAAAAAAGGGATTGAGGTAGGTAAAGAAGAAGGGATAAAAGAAGGCATAAAGGTGGGAAAAAAGGAAGGAAAAAAAGAAGCCTTGATTGAAGTAGCCCAAAGTATGCTGAAGGATGGCTATACAGTTGAACAAATTGAAAGATTAACAAAACTTAGCAAGGAAACGATTAAAAATCTAATTCATTAATATTAAAATTCTAATTTAATTTGGAAGGATGAAAAAACTTGATAATTTCTCATCCAGATCGAAAATTCAAACCGAAGTATGTATATTATTTCCATGTTGAAAATGGTCTTGCTGCCTATGATAGTGAAGAAAAATCGGAGGTTGGCTCTGTTATTATTGTTGATGGGATTGGAACATATTCTATTAAAATTACTCGTATTTGGACATCTGAAGAAAAAGAATTTATTGAATATGAATCTTTCAAGACTATTGTTTGTAGACCGAAATTTTTACCTTTAGAGGAAATTCAAAGGACCATTAAATACCCAAAAACGTCATATTTTGAAAAAGGCAAAGAAGAAGGGTTAAGAGAAGTGAAAAAAGAAGTTGCTCGTAATTTAATTAACGAAGGGATTGATTTGGAAAGAATCGCTAAAATAACTCAATTGTCAATAGATGAATTAGAAAAAGTTCAACAGCAATTAAAACATTAAACAATCAGTCTGCATAAAAAATAAAAAGCAAATCTCAAAATTACATGAGATTTGCTTTTTTAATTTTTTTCGGAGTTATTAAGTTCCATTAAATAATTTTCATATTCTTGTTTGTTCTTTTCAAGATACTGAACGAGATCGCCAATTCGATCAATGGAGTTCCAACTTAAATGATGTTCAATGCCTTCAACATCATTATAAATATTCTCCTTTTTTACCCCGATTAACTCTAAAAATTGTTCCAACAATTCGTGGCGTAATAATAATCGTTGACCAATTTTTTTTCCTTTCGGCGTGAGTACAATACCTCGGTATTTTTCATATATAAGGTAGTCGTCTTTGTCTAACTTTTGTACCATTTTAGTTACGGAAGATGGTTGAACAGATAAATTTTCGGCAATATCTGATACCCTTGCATAACCTTTTTGGTCAATTAATAAATAAATTTGTTCAAGATAGTCTTCCATACTAGGTGTAGGCATTTCGATACCATCCTTAAAAATTTTCAGTGTACCTATAATTATAAAGGAAGATAAAAGGTCTTACAACAAATTATAGGAAAGCGACTATCCAATTATCATATCCAACCAAGTGCCCTTACTACTGTTGCGATTAAAAAGGTTATAAGAACGGCAACCATGGTTGGAATAAGAAAGGAGAGAAAGGTCCATTTCTTACTTTTTGTTTCTTTGTAAATATTAAACAAAGTTGTTCCACAAGGATAATGCAGTAGAGAAAACAGCATCATGTTTAGGGCTGTTAACCAAGTCCAGCCTTGGTTAACAAAAATCAGCTTAACCTCTGCCAAACTATCAATTTCAAGTAAAGCCCCTTGGGATAAATATCCCATTAAAAGAATCGGAACAACAATTTCGTTAGCAGGCAATCCTAGAATAAAAGCAGTCAAAATAAATCCATCCAAACCTAACATTCTCGCGAAAGGGTCTAGAAAACCAACAAAATGGATGAGAATGGAGCTATCCCCAATAGTAATGTTTGCTAAAATCCATGTAAGGATGGAAGCTGGGGCAGCAACGATAACCGCTCTTTTTAAAACATACCATGACTTATCAAGACTTGAGCGCACAACGGTGTTCCAAATTTTTGGACGACGATAAGGGGGGAGTTCTAATGTATAGTGGGAAGGTACCCCTCTTAACAATGTTTTAGATAAAAACCACGATACAAATAAGGTTACAGCAATTCCGAATAAGACCAGAACCATTACTGTTGCAGCTGTAACAATGGTAGCCATTCCACCGCTAAAGGTGGCCGCCATATATAAGGATGCAATCAAGATTAACGTTGGCCAGCGACCGTTACATGGTACGAAATTATTCGTTAGAATCGCCAGCATTCTCTCCCTTGGTGACTCGATAATTCTTGTTGACATAATTGCGGCCGCATTACAGCCAAACCCCATTGCCATTGTCAGACCCTGTTTTCCATGTGCGCCGACCCCTTTAAAAAGGCGGTCAAGATTAAAAGCAACCCGGGGCAAATAGCCATAATTCTCAAGCAAGGCAAACAGCGGGAAAAATATAGCCATTGGTGGGAGCATCACGCTTACGACCCATCCGGTTCCTCTGAAGAAACCTAGAACTAATACTCCATGTAGCCAGCTGGGTGCATGGATCGCAATAAAAAATTGAGTTATGTGCTGTTCCACCCAAGCAAATCCGGAAGCAATTAGACTTGATGGAACATTTGCTCCAGCAATTGTAATCCAGAATACGATGCCAAGCATGAAAAACATAATAGGAAATCCCCATATAGGTGAGGTCAGAACAGCATCAATTTTTTCTGTTTTCCATTTTTCTTTGTCTTTATATGTCACGACATTTTTGCATATCGTTGAACTTTCCTTATAAATATTTTCAACAATTTCATCTCGTATTTCTTCATTTACCAATGTAGAAGCAAATTTTGCAACATCAGCTAATGAAGAATTTGGTAACGGTAATTGTGCACCCATGTTCTCACATCCTTTTATTCAAGCTTTCTACTAATCCTCTATCCCCATCTAAAAGCCTCAGTGCAATCCAGCGAGAGGGGAAGCGATTGCCAACTATTTTTTCAACAATCGGTTCTAATTCATCAATTTTCTTTTCTAGTTCTGGAGAATAATTGATTTTGTATTTTTTTGTAGTTATGTTTCCATGGACTAGGTCGTGGATTGTTTTAAATAAATGGTCAAAGCCCAGCTTGTTTCTTGCCGAAATTTTTACAACAGGTACATTTAGTTGTTCAGACAACCGCCCGCTATCTATTGTAATTCCCTTTTTTTCCGCCTCATCTATTAAATTAACGCAGACAATCACCTTTTCTGTCATTTCTAGTACTTGAAGGGCAAGATTTAAATTCCGTTCCAAAGCTGTTCCATCTACAACAACGAGGGTTACATCAGGGGTTTCAAAAAGAATATAATCTCTGGCAACCTCTTCATCAACTGAGTTGGAATATAAGGAATAGGTTCCTGGCAGGTCAATGATTTTGAATGTGTCATCCAAATATTCGAATGCCCCTTCCGCCAGTTCAACGGTTTTTCCGGCCCAATTGCCTGTATGCTGTTTTAAGCCGGTTAGTGCATTAAAAAGGGTGCTCTTTCCAGTATTGGGGTTACCGGCCAAGGCAATTTTAAATGTACTCATCATGTGCGCTCCTTTACAAAGATTTTGGAACTTTCTTCTTTTCGCAAAGCAATCGTTGTGTTATTAACTCGATAAGCTGCGGGATCACCCAATGGGCTTTTTTGCAAAACTTCGATAAGTGCTCCTTTTACAAACCCTAAATCTAATAAACGACGGCGCATCACACCTTTGATGGACATGCTTTCTATTACAACGTTATCACCAATTTCACATTGACAAAGTGGTATGGAATTTTCAATCATATTATTTACCCTCACTAAAAATAGTTATATAGACGCCAAAAAGTTTCCTTAAGGAAAATTTTATTTTATTTTATGCAAATTTCAATAAAAAGTAAACTATTTTGTTTCAAAAAATTATGTAAGCCACTCACGTTGACAATAAGAAAGAGTTATTCTTACAATTATTGTAGGTATATACTGTAAGTATGGTAGGAGGATTAACTAATGAACAATGAATTTAACGAAGCACTTCACTGGCTAAACAGTCGTACTACATTTGGGATCAAACCAGGCTTAGAGCGGATGAATTTCATGCTTGAGCAGTTGGGTCATCCAGAAAGACGCTTAAAAACTGTTCATGTTGCCGGTACAAATGGCAAGGGCTCAACTGTAAGTTTCATGTGTCATATTTTACAAGAAGCAGGCTATATTGTAGGTACCTTTACTTCACCTTATATTGAGAGCTTCAATGAGAGAATTAGTGTTGATGGAATACCGATTTCCGATGAGGATTTTGTGGAGATAGTAAAAAAAATAAAGCCAATCGTTGAAAAATGCGAAGCAACGGAATACGGTGTCCCAACGGAATTTGAAGTATTAACTGTGATTGCACTTGAGTATTTTGCTAAAGTTGCAGTTCCATACATTTCACTTATCGAAACTGGTCTTGGAGGCCGATTAGACTCAACAAATGTAATCACCCCACTCGTTTCAGTGATTACAAATATCGGACAAGATCATATGAATATCCTTGGCAACACAGTAGAGGAAATCACAAAAGAAAAGGCTGGAATCATTAAGTCAGGTTTCCCAGTTGTAACGGCAGTTGAACAACCTGAAGCGGAGGAAATCATTGCTGATGTGGCTAAATCCAAAAACTCTAAGCTATACAGATTAGGCAAAGAATTTAAAACTATCGATACAGCCCTACATAATGGCAATGAAGTATTTACGTTTCAATCGCTATTTAATAGGCTCGAAAACCTAGAAATTACAATGAAAGGCGAGCATCAAGTGAAAAATGTTGCAACTGCCTTGATGGCGATTGAATACTTAAAACAATATTTTGCCTTTGTTATTGATGAAGAGCATATTAGAACTGGTCTTTTAAAAACAACGTGGAAAGGACGTTTCGAAAAAGTCTCAGACAAGCCGCTTACCTTTATTGATGGCGCCCATAATCCTGAAGGTATTGATACATTGTGCAAGACAATCCAAAGATATTATTCGGACAAAAAAGTTCACATCATTTTTAGTGCACTTAAGGACAAACCTTTAAAAGAAATGATTGGCAAATTGGATGCTATTGCAGATAAAATCACTTTTACTCAATTTGAATTCGCTCGTTGCACGGAGGCTAGCGAACTATTTGAGCTTTCCTCATCAGCAAATAAGCACGTTAATGTGGATTGGAAGGAAGCAATTGAAAGTGAGAAGCGGGAAATCGGTAGGAGTGAAGAAGAAGTTCTAATTATTACCGGGTCGCTTTATTTTATCTCGGAAGTTCGTAAGCTAGAATGCAGGTAGCAACAGAGAATGTTTGTATAATTCCCAAAAACTGAGATGGGACTTGAAAAGGGGAATCATAGAACCTGTATGATTCCCAAAATCAATATTTTTTATTTTGGTGCATATGTTGGAAGGCGATGATAGTGTAAACATCTTTTTGAGGATTATTTTTAAAAGAAATTATATAGGGTTTTATCTTTACGTAATACCTGTCCTTGTAATTCATCCTTTGTTGATATGTCTGGTAAATCTGTGGATAGAAATTCCTTAACCTTAGCTGTTTCAAAAGAAAGAATAAAAGACCGCCAATGAAAAGCAGTCTTGTCTTTTATTTATATTCAATTTCAAAGGAGTCCTCATCCAATGCCCAACCCAGAAATGGTTCTTCCCCTTTAGATATGTTTGCTAGAGGAGATTGACTAATATAGGAATAAGCCGACGCACAAATTCCACGAGATTTAGTAGCATTGCAATAGCTTGGGTAATTACCTGGCAGGTCACTATTATCCGCAACATAGACTGTCCCTGTTACTTTAATTAACAGTTGGTTACCTTTATTTGTTTTAAAATTTGTCACATCACCAAATATATAAGCGTCACCATTGACGGTTATTTCACCATTTACTGCTCCAGTAATATCTCTAAAATAGGCATCTCCATTTTGAACAAGGATGGATGATTTATTCCCAATCGTAACTTTTCCATTAATATACAAATTACCGGATTGAATTACAATATCACTATCGTTATTGGTTAATTCAAGCCCTCCATTAATATATAGCCCTTTTATTGTGAGATCCGTTTTTTTGTCAACAACACTCGTACCGGATATTAAGATGTTACCTTTATTATTACATAGTTCAAGTCTAGTACAGCTGTTAAAATTGGAAGGCGGATTTGGAAAGATAATATCTTTCCCTATATCGTTTCCGTTGTTTGCTAGACTATGATTATCGATTAAAAAGCTCCCATTGATCACTTTCTTATACCCCATAAAGTCACCTTCACTCGTAAAATGGACCTCGATATGGTTGCAGTTACTTCGATTGATAGTTACATCTTTTATTGTTGATTGATAACTGGATTTCATAGAAGTAGGAATAGCCGGGAAACCATTTAGTTGAATTGAACTACAAAAAAGCCGTGATAGATCATCTATTTTAACTTTGGGATCTTTCAAACGAAAGTCCTTTACCTCATTTTCTGCCTTCTTTATTTGCTGGAGGGAATATTGGTGAAAATATAATATCCCCATTTCGGCCAAATTTGTTGCTTGAATCTGTTTTTGGCTAATCCCCGTTTGTTTAGCAGAATTCAGGACAGCTGCTGATAAAACGGCTGAAAAAATGAGAATAATAACCATGACCAAAAGTACAGTAACAAGGGCAGAACCTCGATTATTATGAAAAATATTCATTACCTCATCCCAGCCTCAATGCGAATAATCCCTGTCTCAATTTCAAAAGGAGTGCTCCCATTCGGAGCCGTTCCCTTAATTTTTACGTTCAAAAGATTCGTATCCGGTGAAACACTAAAAGGATTGCTTTCTGATATCTTCATATTATTGATTTCTACCTCAAAGAAAACATTTCGATTTCCAAGTGTATCCGTCGTACTATTTGGATAGGTTACGATATAAATGTTTTCATTTTTATCGTAGGAAATTGTGTAACTCCTATTTTGCTGATGAATCGTCCGCAGTTGTGTTAGTAATAGGTTTGCTTCCTGCTGAAGAAGCTGCTCGGAAGCAATATTTTTATAGCTATTCATACTATTAATCAATACAGAAGCGGCAATCCCCATTACGATTGTTGAGATGGCAATTGTTACCAACAACTCTACTAACGTTAGACCTCGATTATATTTTTCACGCATATTATAAGGAGCCTTCCAAGTAATGGTAGGTTTCAGTGATGACCGAATCCTTAGGTTCTTCTATCAGAATATGAATTAAATAGAGGGGATAATTTTTATCTTTCCTTAGCTCTAGTTGAAGTTTAAATTGCTCCTCTTTGTTAACGAAATATTGGTTATTGTCAATTCCCAAAATGATTTTCTCTTGTTCAGAAAATGGATCTTCAAACGATTTATTATGTTGAAAGATAGTGTTATTACTTTTAATAATCCCGATAACCTCTTGAGCAAGATTGATTGCCATTAATTGATGATTATTCTTATTTGTAAATAAGGCAGACTGACTAAAAAAAACGAAAAATGATAAAAGAATAACCGATAAAATTACAACTGCCACTAAGACTTCAATTAATGTAAAGCCACTCATGTCTCTTTTATTTAACACATTCATCACATTACCTTTCAGAGAACAGTGTTCTATTTATTATTTGCAACATGATTTAAATAATTCAAAAATCAAAGGATTTTAGTATGGTAATTCACAATATTGTTACAACCTTACAAGTTGTAATTTGTATTTTTTTGTATAATTAAGTCAATAGCAGGATAAATTTTACATTTGGTAAAAATGATCGGTGAAAAAGTGTTTTGAGCAGTATAAGGGAGGGAGAAAGGATGAAAGCTAAGAAATCCATTGCCATATTACTAACATTTCTGTTGTTAGTTATGCAATGCTATCCGTTCAGCGATATTTTTGCTGGAGGTCATGTAGAAGCAGCAGATACATTAGTTGAAGTCAAAGTTTTAACAGATGTAAATGTAAATGCAACACTAAACCCAGGAACAGGGGACCATTATGAACTTGGTTTAAATATGTCTAGTGGTGATGGGCTTCTTGATGTAAAACTTGTGGGTGCAGATGGGGTTGCTATATTTTATGCACCAGATTTAGCTGGGAAGTTATCTGTAGAAGAAAAGGCAAATGTGCGAGTTGAACTTCTTCCAGTTACAATGAATGATTTGCCTACGTTGAATAATTTAGTCGGTCAATTGACTTCAGAACTAAACGGTTTAGTGAATAAATTAGTTGGTGGAATAGAATCAATTCTGAACAACCCTTTAACAGGCTGGCTATTAAATGTACAAGGGCTTACTAAATTGACAACATCACTTACAGCTTTAAATAATTTGAATAAAAGTCTAGAAGACTTAACGGCTTATAATGGTCAAGCAGATGTACAAGTACTTGATAATGGACTATTGATTGTTGATTTTGGTGAAGGTCTAGGGAATCATTTGAATACAGTAGTAAATGATGTTGTGATAGAATTACTTGAAAATGTTGCTGATGCAATTGAAGGAGTAAAAGTTGGTGGGGTAGCAGGCTATCTGCTCTCACCAGTAGTAAACCCAACAATAGGATTGTTAAAAGGATTAGTTACAACTATGATTAATCCACTAATTACTAATCTAACGAATGGAGTTATTGATCTAACGAATGATTTAGTAAAACTCCATGTAATTGGTAATACAACCGTTTCCCTCAATGTATTGTTAGATAAGCCGGCTGGAGTGGTTGGTGAAACAAAGATTTATGGAGCAGTTGCAACTGATGCTCTGATTGATATTACGTTGCTAAGTAAGTTGACTAACTGGGATTCTATATTTATAAATGAAGAAGAAAGTGAAGAGGAAAATGTAGATTATAATTTGGCGTTTAACCAATCCGAATATAAAATTAATGTAAAACAAACCGATATAGATTATGACGGAATAGAAGAAATTTGGTATAAAGACCTATACAATGAACTTAATGTTGTTCCTCTTTCAGGTGAGGATCATATAAAATTGCCTAAAAAAGAGGATTTAGAATTAACTTGGAAAATTAAAGAAGGCAAGCATGTAGCAAAAATTGACGAAACAGGAAAGGTAACAGCCCAAGGAGTTGGAAAAGCAGTTATTGGGGTGACAGCAATAGATAAAAATGATCAAGTAAGAACGGCAACGGCAGAACTATTAGTTAACTTGAAAAATATGGAGTTTTCAAAACCGTTATACGTATACCCAGATGATGGAGACGACATGTTCGAAAAACTAATCATTGAACCAGATGGTTTCAACAAAACCCGAGAAGTATTTGAATGGTCATTGACTAGCGAGGATAGTACAGTGGATAATTTAGCATTAAAAGTAGATGGAAATGGCAAAGTTAAACAGAATGGTGATAAGTGTGGCTTTGTCATATTGAAGGTAAAGCTTAAAGAGACATATGATAGAATTGATGGTATATTAGAAGATTCAAATGACCAAGCGATGACATTAATAAAAATAAATAAAATAGATGGTCCGATAAAAGACCCGGTTAAAGAGTGGTAGACTTATATTGACAAACATGTAATAGCAGGCTGAGAATTTGTTCTCAACCTGCTATTTTTATTTGAATAGGCAATGTCAATCTATTTATCGAATAATGTCAGACTTTGGGTAAACGTTTGTTATATTGTCAATTTTTGGGTGAAAACCAAATAGATATTTTTGTATAATTATATAAAAACAATAAAGAATAATAGTTTTAAATGGGGGTTAATTCAATGAAAGGAAAAAAGGATTTCAGTCTATTGTTAATCAATTTTAATATTCTCTTAATAGCTTTACTAGTTTTAGGACAGGTGTGGTATCCGTTAACGGCCGATGCAGCAACAAGTTCAGCTTCATTAGATGTAAAAGTTGAACCGACAAAACCTGAAGGTTACCTTATTGATCTGAACACCGGAGTTGTGACTGCTGAGATTAATACTGGTATTTTACCCCAAGGGGTGCTAGATAGCGAAACTCGTGTTACTCCGATGGATGTAATTTTTATGGTAGACGTTTCATTATCAATGTCCGGAACGTTTGACCACGAATGGAAGAATGGATGGCTATTTCATGTCGTTAATAAATTAGAAGGGGCCCAAAGAGCCTCTAACAAACTAATAAACCAATTGAAGGAAACAACGATTGATGGTGACCGCTTTGCGATGATTTCATTTCATAACGGGCTCCAAGAAGTCCAGCCATTTAATACTTCAAATCAAAACAAAAATGCAATAAATACACATTTAGATAGTATCAATAACAGAATACAAGGTTTAAAAGTTTCAACAAAATGGTCAAACTTTCAAGCAGCATTAGATAAAGCAAATACAATGTTTGGTGATAGCAAAAATGTTAAATATATTATCTTTTTTACGGACGGATTGCCCAATGCCGGAGTACAGACCGTCCAGAGAAATATAGATGGAATGTATGAACCGAAATGGTGTATAAATTGTAAAAAGGAATATGTAAAACAAGATTATACAACAATCACAAATCATTTATTGGGGCATAGTCCATTCTTACACCGTTCAGAATTTTGGTATAACGGTAAAGAGTATAAGTACTCTTATAAGTACAATGTCTACGATTTAGCAGCTTTTGATGCAGTTAGTTCTTTAGCATCCAAAAATATAAAATTATATTCAATTGGTTTAGGCAAGTGGATGGACTTCGATAAAGAGATATTGTCGGAGTTCTCAAAGGCTACAGGGGCCAATTCCTATAATCCACAAACGCTAGATCAATTGACATCTCAATTAAGTCATATTAGTGAAACGATTAACGAAGCGGCAATGAAAGAAATCCAACTTAAGATTAATTTGAAGGATGTTTCAACTCCTGATGGCGGCCACATCGGAATACCAGATGATTCTAGTGCAACTGAAACGAAAGATGGGCATTACGCTTTAGTCAGTATACCAGATATTAAATATAAAGCTGGAGAGGGAACCCCTAGTGAATTAAATAAGTTGTTTACAATGGAATTTGATAAAGCGGGAGAATATACATTCCATGATGTGAAATTAACTTATACGGATTTAGCTGGACGAAAACAATCCATTGATGCTCCGTTTACAATAAAAGTAATAGACAATGAAAGCTTTGGTTTGAAGTTCAAAAATCCGCCATATGCGATTAATGTTTATAAAAATCCTAGTAATCTTACACTTGATTTAAATAGTGAAGTGGAGGTTGTACCACCAGTTGGTTTAGAAATTGAAGAAATCGAAATGCCGACCGACTTTACGTGGACCTCCTCCAACGAAAAAATAGCAGTAGTAAACGAAGGTATTGTTACTGCGAAAGGTGTAGGGACAACAAAGATTACAGTCGAGGCAAAAGATAAAAAAGGCAATATCGTTAAGGCGGAAACGCTAGTTAAGGTTAATCTAGAAGGAATTTCATTTGGAAAGACAATCTATGAATATACCCCTGGTTCAACCAAAAATATGTTTAATGAGCTAAAAGTCAAACCTAATGGTTTTAATATTTCACCGGATGTCCTTACATGGACAGTTACTGGCGAGAATTCTATTATAACCGTAGATGACTTTGGTAATATTGAACAAAGAGGATTAGATAGTGGTTTTGTGGTTTTAACCGCAGAACTTAAAGATGAGTATAAAATTGACGGTGATCCCGTTACACCTCATGATAAAGCAACGACATTAATAAAAATCAATAAAACAGATAATGCAATTGGCGGGCCGCTTCAGGAGTGGTAAAAATCACCTGATAAAAAGGTATCTGAGGTTAATCGTGGCTTCAGATACCTTTTTTGTTGCAATATGATTCATTACTTAGAATTTCCTAGATTTCACTAAAAGGTTAGAATTTTGATATATCCAAAATTTTGTAATAAAATTTACATAATAAATTAATATAAATATATACCA
This sequence comes from Schinkia azotoformans, assembly GCF_035811335.1. Classification (NCBI taxonomy): domain Bacteria; kingdom Bacillati; phylum Bacillota; class Bacilli; order Caryophanales; family Bacillaceae; genus Schinkia; species Schinkia azotoformans. The sequence goes on along the minus strand of NZ_JARSMD010000015.1, from coordinate 192,065 downwards.
TTTTTGAAAAATATTATATTATTTAGTAGTAGAGTGTATTTTTGGGCTTATTTAATAGTGTATAAGGAACGTTAAATTATAGCTTGGAGGGATAAATTAATGATGACTAGAAACCTATTACCTTTATTACTTGTCTTTCTTTTAGTTTTTGGCGGCTTAGGAAGTTCATTTGCACAAGCAGCCCAAAAAGCCAGCCTTGATTTCGAAGTTAAGCCATCACAGACAAGCGGCTATATTATTGATCCAGAAACAGAAGTTGCAGTAGTTGATATTAATGCGAATATTATTCCAAAAGGTGTAGCGGGGGACGCTACCCGAAAAACACCAATTGATGTTGTATTTGTTTTTGATACATCAGGGTCAATGGTGTTGAATATGAAAGACCGCAGTTCTGATAAAGATAAATTTAAAAAAGCTAAAGATGCTGCAAAAAGTGCAATTGATAAATTCAAAGAATCATCGATTAATGGTGATAGGTTCGCTTTTGTACCATTTGCAATAGAAGTTGGTAGTGTTAAACAGTTTAATAGCAATACCTCAAAGTCGGCTATAGAAACACAATTAAATTCAATAAAATCATCTATAGATACACTGAAAGCAGAGGGCGGAACGAATTATTATGCAGCCTTATTAAAGGCAAATGAACTTTTTGGAAGTTCGAGCAATCCGAAATACGTCATATTTTTAACCGATGGTCGTCCAGACACATATGAAAACTACTCAAGTGCAAAAATAAGTGGTGAGTTTCCAAAAATGGAAAGAACTACGAAAGAAGTTAAGGTAAAAGAATGCTTCTTATTATGGTGTGATTGGAAGATCAAGACTCAAACTGAGGAAAAATGGTCGAGTAAAAAATATCCTGTAAACGGTATAAATGTTTCATTAAGTAGGAATAAGACCAATGGGGAAATAACATTTAATTATAATAGTGACAAATATTTATTTGGAAATGGTGACATTGACTACGCATATGCAAGGATAGCTGCTTCCAATTTGGCATCAAAAGGTGCTAAATTATATTCTGTAGGTTTTGGTTCAGATGGTGATGTCGATATGGGCTTCCTTAACGAACTTTCAAATCTTACAGGTGCTTTCGCTATTAAAGGTGAAAAATCTAATATAATCTCCATCTTTGATAGTATTACCAATACGATCATTAAACAATCAATCAGGGATATTAAAGTAAAAGTAAATATCAAGGACCCAAGTTTTCCTGGTAATGTATCTTTAAATGGGGGTGCTGTCATTGATGAGACAACCCCAAATTATGCAGTACTCAATTTCGATGATATCCAATATGAAGCGGATAAGACGCCAAGTCCATCAGGGGCAAAATCGTTTTCATTAAATATTGATGAACCAGGAACTTACACATTTAGTGATGTGAAACTTATTTACACCGATTTATCCAATGAAACAAAAACAATTGAAGGTGCACCTTTTACAGTAACCGTATTGAATAATAAAAGCGTTGGAATGAAGTTTAATGCGGATAAGTATGAGATTGATGTTGACTCTGATCCTGCGCCTACCATTGATTTTACAACTGAAGTTGTCCCTGAAACCGAGGAAGGTGAACTTCCGGAGAATATAGTATGGACTTCTACCAATAGAAATGTAGCTACAATCAATAATGGGAAATTAACACCTACTGGGGTAGGGGATACACAAATTAAAATCACAGCAGTGGATGAAGATGGGAATCCAATCCAAGCCACAACGATGATAAAGGTTAACGTAGTGATTGAAGGAATTGAATTTGATGCCCCAAGTTATCAATATAATGGTCCAATGGATATGCTTGAAAAAGATAATGAAAAAATTAAATTAATTCAATCAGCAGATAAAAAATTCAAGCTGCCTAACCCTCGAAATGTATTACAATGGGGACCGGCAGACAACGATATAATAAAGATTGAAGATGGAAATGTTACTCGAAAAGGGGATGCTTCTGGATTTCAAATAATAACAGCTAAACTTAAAGATCCAGATCCAATCAACGATTATTATAAGATTAAACCATCTGCAAAAAAGGAAGCAAGTGCTTTAATAAAAGTAAATGGAAGCAGTAAGGTAATAAAAGAACCAAAAGAACAATGGTAAGTGAAAAGAAGAGGCTCCAGGTGGGGCCTCTTCTTTCTTAATGAATCACTTGGTTGTCTACAATCACTTGCAGTCGATTTACTCGAGGAAGGGAACTAAGTTGATCGGTTATGACTCGGTTGTCGTATTCTACATAGAAACGCGAGCGTAGACCTTCGTATGAATTATAGTTAGCAAATTTTACGACATCGATTGATTCTGTTGATGGAAATTTATACCGAATTGCATTTATTATTAGTTGTTCACGGGCAAATATGCCACCTTCAATTTGAAACAGTGATCCGACCCCATAAAGGGTAGCGGTCTTATTAGTGTAGAAAACCCCTTTTAAATTTGGTGGCGTATTAATAATATTAACAAGACTTTTGTCGTCTAATGCAGCATTATCATATTCGTTCACCCTTACAATCTTTAAATCACCATTACTAATGACAACAAGCTGCTTTCCATCTGCACCATAAATATTAACGTTATCAATAGTTGTGTTACCACGCACATAAATTGTTGCATCGAATTTTAGAATTTCACTTTTGTCATCATTCTCTGCATCAGTACTTCTAATGTACAAGTCACCATTTACGAGAATATTTCCTTTAATAACAGGCGCTGTTGATAACTCTTCACTACCATTTATTTCGAGCGAACCATTAACTACGAGCCACCCTTTTTCACGATTATCTGGATTTTTTAATAGTAAATTATTATCACCACCTATTTTAAGTATATTTGGCATTGGAGTTTTATCTTCGTCTTTATTTTTAATATAAGTATTTAGTAGTCTCCGTTCAGTACTAATTTCATTCTCCGGATCAAATCTATCAATATTGGTAAAAAATATTGTGTTTGTAGTATCCTTTACGTCAGTATCAAAAAGTTTTGCTTTATAAACATTGTATGTTTCAAGCATTGATTCCTCAATTAAATAAACAGGTTTCGTGCCATCTTTATTTTTGCAAGTGAATTTCGGATTATTGTATCTCCCATCATGAGGTGTGACTGTACTTGTAATCTTTCCATTTTCTTTTTCGACAGTAGTAAAATCATTCATAAGTTCATCAGGATCGCCTGTTACTATATGATTATTCTCAACCATAGCATCTAAATTTTCTAATGCTTTAAATAGATTATCGTCTGAGCAGTTTAATTCTCCATACAAAGGGTTATTAGCAAGCGAACCATCAGAAAGTATAGGTAGTTTAGGTGCTCCAGATTCTATCCACTTAAGATAAAATGTTTCATCAAAATCCATATCAACAAAATTCGAACCAGTTGATTTTATAGCAGGTATTCCATTGATACCATCGATTTTTTCATCGAATTCACCATCAAAAAAAGGATAAAATACTTTTCCTTCTGGATTGCTAGGCTGATTATCTTTATTAATCTTTTTTGTGTATAAAGTTCCAAAAATACTAGGTCCTTGAAAATCCCCTGTGGGATTTCTAGTATTATTTTTAATGTAGTTCGCTCTACTATTGAGCTCTAATGTCGGTGCAAAAACGTTGCCGATAATGTCTGGTGAGCCGTTAATAATTAGTGCACTATCGCTGCCACGTTTTATGTCCTTATTTTCTTCATCTTTACCGATTACATCATTGATGTTAATGGGTTTATCTGTACCGAACCTCTTTCCATATGCTCCGACAGCATAATTTAAGAAGCTAGGTGTCGGTGATAATATAACATTTTCTGTTATGGTCCTTTTAATAGCAGGATTACCGGAATCTGCACCTGTATTATCAATCTTAATCTCGTAAATACGCAGAAAATTATTTTTTTTAAAATTAATCACATCAGATATACCATATTGCTTATAAATTTCCTCATTATTAATTTCAATGGTAACGCCGGTAAAAGCACTTGCTGTATTGCGAACTGCTGTTTCTACTTGACTTTTATAATCTGTAGACGGTGTCTCTTTTTGTAGTTCCTTTTCATCAATTGTGTTATTCAAATTCTCTTGCAATTTTGCCACTACTTCACTCATCAACACTTTGGTGTTTGCTGTAGTCTCAATTTCCGCTTCTCTAATTTCTGTTCGTTTAACGTTATTTACAGATGCTCCTAAAACTGCTAGGCCAAGTACTGAAAATATTAGTGTAATTAACAGGACAACGAGTAAACTAGAACCCTTTTCATTCATATAATTTTCCTTCCTTAAAATCCAAATTGACTTTTTAATTCAAGCTTGTATTTATCATTCGAAACATTTGCACGTTTAATAATTAATGATATATCAACAATTCCATTTGAACATTTTTTGTTTATAAGTTTTTTCCAATTAGTAGGGGCATGGTCTGTTTCGTCTATTATAATGGCTGCTTCGTATGAGCAAGTAGCATTAATTTTAGAGCCATCAAAATCATAATGCTCAGAATTGATTTTTTCGGATTCCGGAGGTGAGGACGAATCAATGGTAATGTTATTTGTAGAATCCACAATCGCATTATATTTTTCAAAGACTACATTATGATTATCATGATTATCGTCTATTTTAATTCTTGTAATCTTTCTATTAGAAGCATCTTTTAATTCATTGAAACTTGTAATTCCCACTTCAGTGCTTCCAGTTTTAATTTTCAATGATTCTGTACTAAGGATCTCTATGCATAATTTCGATGTCGAATCACAGTTTCTAATATCACTAATATCGCCCTCGTAAAACTTCTCCATTATCCTTGAAACAACATAATCTGCCTCATCGCGCTGTCCTTGTTCTATTCCAACTTTTTCGTATGTTTTATAGCCTGCCATTAACAAACCGTAAGCTATCCCTAATACAAGTGTACTAATGACAATGGCTGCTAACAATTCAATTAATGTAAGGCCATTATTATTTTTTAATAGTTTAGCGAAATGCCTCATCAGAGATAACTCCTTCTAGGACAATATTGTCTCTTTTTTTATGCCATGTAACAACAACATAGAATTTCATTAATTGTGATTCATAATTCGGAGACCCTGATAAAATGGGATTAATTTGACCTATAATAGCTGTTTGGTCATTTTCAGATTTTAATAGATTGATTAGTTGATCACTTTTTGTTCTATCTTCATAATAGTCTGTTAAATAGACTTTAATCTGGTCTTTAAAGTCAATATTGTTGATTTCAGGTGCTAATACAGATAAGCAGATTCTGCCATCTTCTATTTTATTTCCTGAAGGGTCTACTCCACTAGTAAATAGAGGGAAATCGTTAAATTCTGATTCGCTACATGTCGAAAGGTCTCGATTCCCGTCAACGCTTGGTTTTACGCAAGTCTCATCTTCAACACAGTCTCCCCAACTCAATGTTACAAATTTGTTGCCACCTTTTGTATCATCGAGATAACCTTTAATAACAAAAATGTTTTGCTTCTCCATATAATTAACAACATTCCTAGCAATATTCACAGCAATAGTTTTATTCCTACTATCCATTGTGTAATCATACGCTTGCAAGAAGAAGCGAAATAGGGGGAAAACGATTAGAAAAATAAGTGTAAGAGATAGTAAGACTTCTAGTAATGTAAATCCGTTTTTGTTTTTAAATGAATGAATGGTGAACAAATTTTCCCCTTCTTTCGAGTGTTTTTACTATTGTGGTAGTTGTTTGTAGATTATCGTCGGAATATGTTAAGAATTGTATAACATTATCTTAATTTACTTTTAAATTACCAATTTTTATTATACAATAAAATTCAGGTTAAAAAGTGTCATTTTTCATACACTTGGGAAATAAATGGAATGATTAATCTTTGATATGAAAGCGGGTGATGATTTGGAAGTTTACATTTTTGGATTTCTCTTCATTTTGATTCTAATACCTATTTTATATATCGTTCCGATTGGTTTTAATAAGAAGGAAAAAGTATTGATCGCAGGCCTATCTTTCATACTTGCAGAGGTTGGCATGTTGGTCAACAAATTCCTTCCTTTATGGAAGGCGATTCTTATCATGTTGTTGTTTGCATTAATTGCTACCTATTTTTATGAGACAAGGTTAAGATCCCGTTTTGAAAAGGGGAAAGACACTAGTAAACGTTCATTAAAAGGGCAACTTGCTGGAATAGATTTACCTGGGAATGAGTTTAAAATGATTGATAAACCGCAAGATGATGAAGTCCAAAAAGATTTTGGCGACTATAATCTAGGTCAAGATGCGATTGACAGATTGCTTTTTGAAAAGAAACAAGCTGAATTAATACAAGACTCCGATAGCTTAGCAGAATTACCATCCAATCTGGCAACAGAAGAACCTATATCCGAAAACGAAAATCTCGATCATATTGAGGAGCAGAGTGGCGTAATTGAGGACTCCTATAATAATACTGAGCTTTTTTCTGATTTTGATGAGGCACAGCAATTAGAAGAAGACAGACAAGCAATCATCTCAGAACAAGATGAAACAGAAGTAATCGCTGTCAATGAACCGGAAATGCAACCAAACACTGAGGAACAACATGAAGATGAAACTCAACTAGAAATAGTAGACGCAACAGAAGAGCAGGACGTTTTAGAGATACTTTCCGATGAAATTTTATCTAATGAAGTTTTACAAAATGAATCTATAGGATCAGAAGACGTTGATTTAGAAGATTTAGTAAGTGGGCAACGTTTCGATAACGATGATGATGTTGGTAAGGATTCTATTCATACTTCTGATACGGCTGAGCCTGAGGATGATGAAGTTGAGTTGTTGCAACGGCGGTCTGCATTATTTGAAGAACTTGAAGGGGAAAGCATCATCGAAAATGCCGATCTATTTAGTGAAGAAGAAGCTGAAAAAAATGAATCAGTCATCGAAGAAATATTGGAAGAAGCTGAATCGGAACCACAAGACATCGAGAATGAAATTGAGTTAGAGGAAAATGTTCAAATTGAAAAACTGGAAAAAGTCAATAAGGTAGAAACTGAAGATAACAATACTACAGATCACATCATAGAAGATATGGAAGTGCTTGAAGTCATCGATGAAATCCAAATCATTGATGAAAACAGTAAAAACACTGATATCACTGAAGATGATATTCCATCACTAAAAGAAGAGCATGAAATAGAAAAAATTTCTGAAACAATAATGGAAGACATCACCCCACAAATCAAAGATGATTATGAGGAAATATTGGATAAACATGAATACATTTCTACTAGTGAAAATACTGAAAACAGCAGTAAAATAGGTAATGATGTAGAAGAAAAGACTGATATTCTGAACGAAGTGATAGAACAAGTAAATCAACCGAAAGAAACAAAAACACAACAACAAATGGTCCAAACAATGCTGGACTATATTAATGTATCGAAACAAAGCTTATCAGCGGGCGAGTATGAAGATCTAGTTCGTGCCCATATGCATTCAGAATTATCGGATCATGATTATTATACTTTCGCTTATCTATTAATCGAACATTATATTTCACATGGGAAATCTGATGAATTATTCGATTTGCTGAAAAATCTAGATAGCAAATTCTCTAAATATCCAGTTTTAAAACAACAGATAAATTATCTTATTGAAAGATACTGTTAATAAGCAAAAGACAATAAGACAAATTCAACAAAGAAGCAGAAAAATTAAAAACAGGTATGGTGAATAAGATGAAAAAAAGTAATCAAATAGTAGGACTGCCAATCATTTGTATTTCTGATGGATCAGAAATTGGGGCTGTAAAATCGCTAGTTATTAATCCAGATAAAGGCTCAATTGATTTCATAATTATTGAGAAGGAAGATTGGCAAGTAAGTGTCAAGGCCATCCCTTATAAAAAGGTTGTTGGAATTGGGGAATATGCGGTTACGGTAGAATCCGATAATGCTGTGATTGATTTAAATGAGATCCCAATTGCAAATCAATTAGTCAATAAGAAAATAAAAATTAATGGTTCTAAAGTAATGACTCGAAAAGGTGAGTTAATAGGTGAAATAATCGAATATTACCTAGATGAGGATAATGGTCAAATACTAGGGGCATCCCTTAATGTTGCTAACCGTGAAGTAATCATCGCTTCAAGCAGTGTCATTACGTATGGAAGAGAAATTATTATCGTAAAAGAAAATGCCTCTAATTATTTTTTGGACACGCCTGAACAATTGATTCAAGACAAAGGAATAAAGGGTGATCCATTTCAAAATGAACTTGCTGAAGATTACCATATAAAAGGCGGTACGGATTTATTCGAAGATCTAACTGCCACATCCAAAAGACAAGCTAAGCAAGAACTTGATTTTGAACCGGACCCTGTCAAAGCTATTAAAGATCAGCAATATGAAATATTAAAAGGGAAGGTAACAACAAAGGATCTACTTGATTTAGACGGTAATGTCCTTATTTCTAAAGGGACTGTTTTGGGAAAAGAAGAAATTTTAAAAGCACAACAACTGGGCCCGAGCACAATTGTTCAGTTATCTATGAATGTTGAAGGTGAATAAGGGGTGATCTAACCTGTGAGTAGATATTTGAATGTGAAGCTATTTGGGTTATTGATCACATGTGCAGGACTTATTTTTATACTTTCTTATTTAAGTACAAAAACATATGAAACAGTATTTCATGATCAAAACCCAGTGTTTGCAAGTGGAACGATGATTAGTTCAATTTCTTTAGATGGTATGTCAAAAGAGCAAGCAGAGTCTGAATTAACGAACAAAATCAAGGAATGGAGCAAAGCCAGCTCCTTCTCCCTTCGATATCAAAACAAAACAACAGAATTGCCTGACAATATCATTAGTATTGATGGAAATGCAAGTATACAAAAGGTAAAAGATGGCCAACAAGTTGGGTTAGTGGTTGTTATTGACAAATCATTACTAGACGAAGCCATAAACAAAACGATTGAGAATAAAGCAATTTTAAAAGATTTAGATATTGATAAGCTTGAAGAGGCATTAATACATTCAGTCCAAGAGCTTCAGGCTGAACCAAAGCAATTTCAGTTATTGGCTTACCTCAAAACAACGGGTGAAAATGCCAAAAAGGAATTAACAGTAAGTAATATTAAGGGGATTGCCAACCAGTATAAAAATCTTGAAACAATCCTAACGAATCAAAAGGAATTTGAAATTGGGCCGAATGAGACTTTTTCATTTCAAAATGTTTTTGATAGTAATCAGCCGAATAATGAAGCGCTGGGCATGATTGCATCGGGTATTTATGAAGCTATTCTTCCAACCAATTTCATGATAGTAGAAAGAAATATAAGCAAACAATTACCATCCTATAGTGAACTTGGCTTGGAAGCAAAGGTTTCAGACAAAATGGACCTAGTATTTACTAACCCTAATCCATATTCGTATAAAATCACATTCAGTCTATTAAAGGATACATTGCAGGTAAAATTAATTGGTCCACCATTCCCTTACAAATATAGTATAAAAAAAGAAACAGAATCATACTCACCTAAGACAGTGCTCCAATTTTCAGCTAAACTTTCTCCAATACAATCAAAGATAATTGATAAAGGAAAAAATGGTTTGTTAGCAAAAGTATATCGTGAAGCCAAAGATGATCAAAATCTAATTGTTGAAACAACCTTTGTTTCTGAAGACTTTTATCCACCTGTATATCGGGTCGTACAATCGGGACTCCTACCATCAGAAAAAAGTGCAAGTGAGAATAATAGTGAAAATGGTGGCAATGATAGTAAACAAGACTTAGAGAATTCAAGTAATGGTAGTGGCGATTTAAATAGTACTAACATGCTACCAACAGAAACTGACATTGAAAATCCATCTTAAGAAAGCTAATACGGTTAGCCAATATGTTAGTAGGTGATCTCATGAAATCGAAGCGGAAACGACTTGGTGATTTACTGGTTGAAAATGGTCTTATCACCCATGATCAACTACAGGAAGCTTTAGCAGATAAAGAAGAAGGACAAAAACTAGGAAATGTTCTTATTAAAAAAGGATATATAACAGAACAACAATTAATAGAAGTGCTCGAATTTCAGTTGGGAATTCCGCACGTTAGCTTGTTTCAATATCCAATTGACATCAATTTAGTCAATCTAGTTCCAAAAGAATTTGCACGAAGGAAATCTCTTGTTCCCTTAAAAAAATCGGGCGATCGTCTCTTTGTGGCAATGGCAGATCCAATGGATTACATTTCAATTGATGATTTACGCCTCAGAACCGGATTTCAAATTGAGACGGTTATTGCAACAAAAGAAGACATCCAAAGAACAATCAACCGCTATTATGAGTCTGATGATTCTTATAATATTGATGAAATTGGAAAATTAAACCCGATAATACAAGAAGAGGTAGAACAGATTACCGATGAAGATGCCCCAATCGTTAAATTAGTGAATCAACTGTTGTTGAATGCTGTTCAGCAACGTGCAAGTGACATTCATATTGATCCACAAGAAGATAAAGTATTGGTGCGTTACCGCGTTGACGGAGTTCTGAAAACAGAACGAACATTATCGAAAAATACTCAAAATGTGTTAACAGCAAGAATCAAAATTATGTCAAAGCTTGATATTACTGAAAGTAGAGTCCCACAAGACGGGCGTATCAAACGGACGATTGATTTCCACCCAGTTGATTTACGTATTTCAACCTTACCAACGGTATATGGTGAGAAGATTGTAATGCGGATTCTCGATTTAGGAAGTGCGTTGACGGATATTAATAAGCTATCCCTGAATAAATTGAATCATCAGCGTTTTATAGAATTGATTGAAAGACCGAATGGAATCATTCTGATTACAGGACCAACGGGGTCAGGAAAATCTACTACCTTATATGCGGCTTTGAATCACTTGAATCACGAAGGTACTAATATTATTACGGTAGAGGACCCAGTGGAATATCAGCTTGAAGGAATTAATCAGGTGCAAGTCAACGCTAACGTTGGGATGACCTTTGCAAGAGGATTACGAGCTATCCTTCGTCAAGATCCAAATATTATTATGGTCGGGGAAATTCGCGACCAAGAAACAGCGGAAATTGCCATTCGTTCCTCACTTACAGGACATTTAGTCTTAAGTACAATCCATACGAATGATGCGATTAGTACAGTTACGAGATTAGTAGATATGGGGATTGAACCGTTTTTAGTTGCGTCATCATTAGCTGGCATTCTTTCACAGCGCCTCGTCCGTCGGGTATGCCGGGATTGTGCAGAGACGGTCATTCCAACAAAGAGTGAATTGCAGCTTTTTGAAAGACGGGGAATGAAAATCGATAAGGTTGTAAGGGGCCGGGGCTGCGGCCGTTGCAATATGACAGGCTATAAAGGGCGGCTTGCTGTTCACGAACTACTTGTCATTGACGAGAAGATTCGCCGGATGATTATGGATCAAGAAACTGTTTCTAAAATTCGTGAACAGGCGATCCGCAACCAAATGATTTTTTTACTCGATGATGGCTTATTGAAAGTGAAACAAGGGTTAACAACAACAGAAGAAATATTAAAAATTGCGTTAAGTGAATAGGGGATTGCAATGAAAAACCGGATCGAAACTTTGATGCGAGCAGCCTATGAATTAAGAGCTTCTGACTTGCATTTAACAGTCGGAGTACCTCCTATCTTGAGAATTCATGGGGATTTAAAACGATATGGGACAGAAACGCTAAAGCCTTTAGACATCGAACAGATGGCACAGGCCATTGTTTCTCCTAAAATGTGGGAGCGGTATTTGGAAGTTGGTGAAATCGACTTCTCTTATGGAATTAAACAAGTATCCCGTTTTCGTATAAATATTTATCAGCAGCGTTCCTGTGTATGTATGGCAATTCGTGTCGTCCCAACGAAGATTCCAACCGTTGAAGAATTAAAAATGCCTGAGATATTGAAAAAAATTACGACAAAACCACAAGGACTTGTTTTAGTTACCGGTCCAACCGGTAGCGGTAAATCGACAACGCTAGCATCGATGATTGATCATATGAATCGTAATATGAAAAAACATATTATTACGCTCGAAGATCCTATTGAATATCTCCACAAGCATAACAATTGTATCATTGATCAGCGTGAAATCGGCTTTGATACGGGTTCATTTGCATCAGGATTACGGGCTTCATTGCGTCAAGACCCAGATGTTATTCTAGTTGGAGAATTGCGAGATTTAGAGACTATTTCGACAGCGATTACAGCAGCCGAGACGGGCCATCTTGTGTATGGAACACTACATACGTCAAGTGCACCTGCGACGATTGATAGGATTATCGATGTTTTTCCGCCAAATCAGCAGGGACAAGTAAGAGTTCAGCTGGCAACAGTTTTAGTAGCTATTATTTCACAACGGCTCTTCCCGACCATTGACAAATCAGGAAGACGGGCTGCGACAGAGGTATTAATCAATAATTCAGCTGTAGCCAACTTAATACGCAACGAAAAAATCCATCAAATTATGAATATTATGCAAACAAGCCGTGGTACTGGCATGCATACACTTGAGATGGATATTAAAAATCTAGTAGCAAAAGGTGTTATATCAAAAGAAATTGCAGATCCATTTTTATTAGAACATCAAGGAGAAATGTAGAAATATACAATTTATTGTATTTTTTTACAAATTTCATCATTTTGTAATATTTTCATATTCCTTTTACTAATTTTTTACTATAAAATGTATGTGAAGGATGCATTCAAAGAGGGTTGATGCCATGGCACAATTTAAATACACAGCTAGAAATATGAGCGGGCAAAAGCTGGCGGGAACAGTAAAAGCTGACTCAAGAAGGGAAGCCATCTCCAAATTAAAGGATCGAGGGGTTCGCGTTCTACATATAGAAGACATCCCGGAAACAGCGCTCAATAAAGATATTTATATTGGCAATCCAGTCAAATTAAAAGACTTTGTCATATTTCTTCGGCAGTTTTCAACATTGTTGAAAGCCGGTGTAACCATTGTTGATTCTACAAAAATACTAAGCATGCAAACTGAAAGTAAAGCTTTACGAAAAGCTCTAGCCAATGTTTTAGAAGATTTAAACCAGGGTATACCACTTTCTGAATGTGCTACTAAGCATAAGCGAATCTTTCCACCAATGTTTATTAATTTAGTAAAGGCAGGAGAAGCGAGCGGTGCCCTCGATGATACATTAGAGAGATTAGGCGACCATTTTGAAAAGCAGCATGAAACAAAACAGAAAATACAGTCAGCATTAGCCTATCCAATTGTTGTTGGGATTATTGCAATTGGCGTTGTGATCTTTCTATTAAACAATGTTGTTCCGACATTCGCTGATATGTTCGCTGATTTTGGCGGTGAACTTCCTGCGATTACGCAATTTGTGCTTGCAGCCAGCGATTGGATTCAAACGAAATGGTGGATTATTTTACTAATAGCTATTATTATAGGTATTTTTTTAGTAGTGTTAAAGAAAAACGACTCGACTAAGTATTATGTCGATTATGCGATATTGAGAATTCCAATATTTGGCAAGTTGGTCCAAAAGGCATTGCTGGCCCGAATGACTAGTACCTTAAGCTCGTTATTTGCTAGTTCCGTTCCAATTTTAGAAGCCGTTTCTATCGTTGAAAAAGTTGTAGAAAATGAAGTGTTTGCTAAAGTGCTTCGTGAATCTCGAAAAGCCTTAGAGCAAGGGATTTCGTTAACAGTACCGATGAAAACCCATTGGGTCTTTCCACCGCTTGTCGTACAAATGATATCAATCGGTGAAAAAACTGGTGCCCTCGATGCCATGCTCGCCAAGGTGGCTGGTTTCTATGAACTAGAAGTAAACACGGCCACAGACCAAATTAAATCATTAATCGAGCCATTAATGATTGTTGTCTTAGCAGCAATTGTTGGGACAATCGTTCTTTCAATTATGGTGCCAATGTTCTCAATCTTTGGTCAAATTAAGTAAATTCGTAATAATTTCTATTATTGCGCTATTTATACAAAAACAAAAAACAAACACATAAAGGGGGAAAATTTTATGCTAAAACGAATTTTAAAAAATGAAAAAGGTTTGACATTAATTGAATTGCTAGCAGTAGTTGTTATTTTGGGAGTTATTGCAGCAATTGCGGTACCAGCGATTGGGAAGATTATTGAGGATTCTAAAAATAAGGCAGTTGTTTCTGATGCTTTACAAATTATAAATGCTGCGAAAATTGCTAAAGCGAATAATCCAAATGAAACAACATTTATTGCCGACGGAATTAAAGGTAACGCAACAACTCCAAGCCAGGAGCTTGATGATTATCTAGATACTCAAGTAAAAGCTACAACTACTGTGACATATACATCTGGTGGTAAATGGGAAATTGACGGTCATACTGATTTAGCTGCATTAAAAACGAAATTAGGTACCACTGACGATCCATTTTCTACCAAACCACTAGAAGAAGAATTAGTTAACTTTTTAGACGGTAAAACCAAAAAAACAACAACACCATAATGTAAAATCAAATATCAAATAGGGCATATACATCAGAGTATATGCCTTATTAATCTAAACTAAGGATTGGTTGCATACTATGACATTATTCCTATACATCTACATTTGTATACTTGGTCTTGTTTTAGGCTCTTTTTTTAATGTGGTAGGATTACGCATACCAAACAATCAATCAATTGTAAAACCACATTCAGCTTGTCCAAATTGTCAAAGACAATTAACACCAAAAGAATTAATACCAGTTTTCTCATACGTATTTCAAAAAGGCCAATGTAAAAAATGTCACGAAAAAATCTCACCACTCTATCCTTCCATGGAACTTTTAACGGCAATTCTTTTTACGATTTCGCCATTATTGGTGGGATGGTCAATGGAATTGATTGTAGCGTTAACGTTAGTTTCAATGCTGATTATTATTGTTGTGTCAGATATAAAATACATGCTTATCCCTGATAAAGTCCTAATATTTTTCGCACCATTGTTCATCATTGAACGTATTTTTATTCCACTTGACCCATTGTGGAATCCGATCCTTGGTGCGGCTATAGGATTTGGCTTATTACTACTTATTGCTATAGTAAGTCGAGGCGGTATGGGTGGTGGCGATATAAAACTGTTTGCTGTACTCGGACTCGTACTTGGCTGGAAATTAGTTTTATTGGCTTTTTTCATGTCTACCTTATTTGGATCAATTTTCGGTATAATCGGCTTACTTATTAAAAAAGTCGAGCGAGGAAAACCAATGCCTTTTGGACCTTACATTGCACTAGGTACCATTGTTACCTATTTCTGGGGTGAAGTTTTAATAAACTGGTACAGTGTCAATTTCTTATCAACGTTACTCTAACTGTGTATTCCATCAGCTGATTATTGCGACCGAGTTTGATTGGACAACGTACCAAATAATGATCAGATGGAATCTAAGTTTTTAGGCGGACAAACACGAATACAGTCTCACTTCCCAGAGACTCCCAGATGTTTATTCGTGTCCGCTTATAAACTTGCAATGACTGCAACCTTTGGATTGACCAATTACTTTAGGAAGCGGTAATCAGCTGATGGAATATTTGTATCGATAGTTGGAGCCACTACCCATTGAGCCTTTTTAATTTTTAATGAAAAAGGAGAACAACAACGTGTTCAAAAAATATCTATTAAATTCAAAAGGCCTCACTCTTTTAGAATTATTAGCAGTTGTTGTCATCCTAGGTATTATTTCAGTCATTGCGATGATCGCAATCGTAAATGTGATTGCTAACACGAAGAAGGACGCTCATATTGCCAACGCAATCCTTTTAGCGAATGAAGCAAAAAAATATATTATCGCCGAGCAAATAGAAATTGATGACTCTGCAGGGCAAACAATCTATTTAAAGACTCTAATAGATGGAGAATATTTAAGTCCAATTAAAGATCCACATTCAGTTGGTTACTATGATCCGGATGAAACCAATGTCAAGATCACTAAGGTTGGAAATAGAAATGTATATACTGTGGCTTTAAAAAGCACAACCAATGGTTTTTATACAAATCATGCCAAGGATGTTTTTTTATTAACTAGAGAAGATATAGAGATAAAAGCGCCATAAACTAAAGTACTAGATTTACATAAATTGATCATACAAACCTACTAGAATAATATAGTACAATGTTCATGAGGTATTGTGAGGGGGATTCAGATGGTTTTGCGGCTTTTTGGTAAAAAGCGTTGTGCGAATATCGTCATTAAAGACCATGTCATTCGCTTTGTTGAAGTTCGTTCGTCCTCTCCACTCAGTGTCCGATTACAAGGAGAGCGTGAATTGCCTCCCGGGATTATTCATGAAGGAAATATTATCGATAAAGAGTCTTTTATTATGATCCTAGAGGAATGTGTGGAAGAATGGAAAGTTAAAGGACAGGATGTGCGCTTTATTGTTCCTGATTCTTTTGTCGTAATTAGAACAGTTGATGTACCAAATGATTTAAATGATGACGAAATAAAGGGGTATTTATATTTGGAGCTTGGAACAAGCATTCATTTACCGTTTGAGGATCCCGTTTTCGATATATTTGTCCTTGGAACAACTGAAAATAAAAAAAATGTGCTCCTGTTTGCAGCACCGGAACAAATCGTACTTGATTATGTAGAAGTTTTAGAGGAAGTAAAGCTGAAACCGATCGTTGCAGATATTGCACCGCTATCCATTTATCGGTTATATACAAACTTAGACCAAGCTAATCCAAAGGATCATTTAATGATTATTCAGTTTGACTTGCCAATGGTGAATGTTAGTATATTTCACGATGATACGCCGGTCTTTCATCGTCATTTAGTGATCGATTTGAACTATTCGTTCTGGAAGAAAAACTATAATGGGGAGTTTGAATGGAAAGGTGAACAAGCCGATTTAATGGGTCAAATGGAAGATACTTATACGGAAATCGATCGAATCATGAATTTTTATCGTTTTTCAATGCAACAAGGAAATCAAGAAGTAACTAGAATCCTATTAACCGGTGATCATCCGCAATTTGATGATATAAAAAAACGACTAATAGAATTGTATGAAATCCCGATAGATACGATTCAAGATGCAACATTAGTTGATTCAAATGGAGAAGAGTTACAACGTAAATTTCACCTTGCTCTTGGACTTGCCATGAAAGAGGGGCAGTGACAAAATGCTAATTGAAATTAACTTATTACCTAAAAAAGATCGGCGATCTATGTCAACCATCATGATTGCCATTGCAATACTACTTATTTTATTGATTGGAAGCATTTATATTATTTTTAATTATCAATCGGCAAAGGTTGAGGTGGATTCGCTTACGAATGAGCTGCAGACAACAAAACAGCTGCGAGCTATTCAGGAACAGAAATTAACCGATGTTACATCGACAACTGCGGTCGACCAATTAAAAACAACGATTGATTGGGTACAGAAGCTGCCTATCTCGACCGTTGCCTTACTTCAACATTTAACCGCCCTACTTCCAGAACGGGGTTTTATCTTAAATATCACTTATGCAGATTCGGGAACGGTTACACTTACTACTCAATTTGATACAAATCGAGAGGTTGCCTATTATTTGAATGAATTAGAGAATTCTGATGTTATCGAATCAGTCCAATTAAGAAGCTTGAATACAAGTGGAGATGAGCTTGAAAAAACAAACAAAAACTTAAAAGACAAATTAATGAAAGTTCTTGTTCCTAGATATGTTGCCGTATATGAGTTACATCTTAACCGTCAAGCTTTAAAGGCGCTTGAGAAAAAGGAGGGTGAATCATGAACCTCCAATTAACGAAAAAAAATCTCGCACTTATATTCAGCGTTCTTTTTGTAGTCGCATTAGTGGTTGGGAGTTATTTTTACTTTCTTAATCCATTAAAAACAAAAATTAAATTGCTACAGGATGAACTTGCGACAGAAGAGAAGCTTTACGATGCGCTTGCCCAACAAGTTGGTGATACAAAAACGGGTGTTATTGAAAATTCACGATTTTTACAAAAAAAGCTACCTGTAGATTCTTTTTTAGAGCAATTTTTATTGGATTTGGAAAAGGCTGAGGTTGTTTCGAATAGCTTAATTGAAGATATGTCTTTTCAAGATAATGCCGTCTCAGAAAATGATGTCATCATTGATAATAGTGAAGAAGACCAAGCTGATGGACAGGAGAATGAAGCAACAAAAGTAGATGAGTCTGAGGAAACAGAACAACAGGCTAGTAACGTTCCTAGTATGCCTGAAGGAATCAAAAGAGTGACTGTTAATTTAACGGTCACATCGGCCAATTTTTTTGATATGATTAAATTCCTTGAGACGATTGAACATCTTGAACGAATTACGAAAATCGATTCATTATCATTTACAGGTGGTAAAGAAATTTTATCAATAGATGATGAGCTTGAGGAGTTAACTTATACGGTTGTGTTATCAACGTTTTACTATCCAACTCTAGCCGAATTAAGAGATGAATTACCGGCATTCGATACACCGCCGCCAAGCAACAAGGACAACCCATTGCCAACAGGGATGTATTATAAAGAAGATCAATCGAAGGCTGCCAAAACAGATGATCAAAAGTCTAAATCAGCTACAAGCAACACTGCTGGGACAAGTAAAAATAATACAAAATCATCTGAAGCACAGTCCGAAGATCAATCTAATTTAGAGCCAACCGAAAAATCGCAGTCTATAAAACAGCGAGCCGTTATGAGCGGTAATTCCGCGGAGTAATGATGAATTATACAAAAAGTTAATATGATGTTTGAGGAATAATGTCATAATTTGACGAATATTTATAGGAACAAGACGACAAATGTCTTGTTCTTTTTTATTTTCAGTATGTTAGCATTTAAAGACAAGACTGTTTGCGTGAACTGTTTTTGAAAGAGGTGTGGGTGATGGACAAGCAAAAAGTCGAGCGTATTTCGATTCGAATTAATGGTAAAGAAAGAGTATTCTTGTCTGATGAAGAATTAAATCAAGAGATTTCGGCAGCAAAGGAAGTAGATGCTGGTTTAGCAGAAGCGGATATCGACCATTTTGAAACCTTTGTAATTGGGGAGTTAGTAGGACATGAACCAGAACGTGAACGGGATAATGTCATTGATTTTGAAGAAAGACGAAATGGAAAAAAGAATTATTCTTCAAAATCATTTAATAGAAATAATACATTGTTATTGAATAAGAAAAAAAAGCGACCACTTTTAACTTCTGGTGGAGGACGAAAGCCGGATCCAATTTTAAAGAAATTTATAGCCGTTCTTATTTCAGCGATCATCATTGGGGTCGGGTTTGGTTATGTTGTTTTATCACTTTTCACTGATTTAAGTGAGGGACAGGGCGGAGGAGAATCCCATATCACCGTTGATAATGGACAAACTGTAGAAGAAAATAATGAAGCAACCGGTGAAGTGCCGTCTGAAGTAATATTAGGTCCTATCGGAGCCAATACAGGAACTACAGCAAATGGCATTGCACCCTTAAGTGTGCAAATCATCCAAGGAGGGGCATTTGAATCGGTTGAAGCGGCAAATCAAATTGCTAATGGTTTAAAAGAAAATGGGAAAGCAGCAGTTGTGAAGCCAGGGTCCAAGCCGGTTCTAATGTTCATCGGACTAGGAACTGACCGTAATGAGGCGGGGATTATAAGTCAACTTTATCTTAATGCTGGGCAGGATGTGTATATGAAACCATTCGGACTTTCAGAAATTAAAGCAGGTAAGGTGAGCAATGAGAAAGAGGCGGCATTTGTCTCGGCTGGTATTAGCCTCTACCAATCTTTACTTGGTCTCTCCACCGAAACTTTTGATCAAAAAAAGATCAACCAGGCTACATGGAAGGACATTGAGTCAAAGTTTACACAGTGGAATCAATCCAAACCTCAAGAACTACCAGCCTCACTTGAGCAATTTGCAAATTCAATTTCAAAAACCTATCAATATTTAGCAAGCTATCAAATAAAGGCGGATGAACAGCAATTGTGGAATTCCCAACAAGCCCTATTAGACGGACTTTTATCCTACAAAAAATGGCATGATGAAAAAGTTGCCCAATAAGCTGATTTACCGAAAAATAGTTCAATTTTCAATTTCTCAAAGAAAAATGCTTGAAAAATTTAAAATTCAAAAGAAAAGAGGCCATTTTGGTTTCTTTTTTTGTTTATTTTGGCTTGAGAATTTCAATTTCTCGAATTTGTTTTACTTATGGAAATTTGGTATTTTACCATTAATAGATAAAAGATATTAATACAGATTGGTGATGTGTAGTGAAAAAATTAATATTAGCTTCAAGCTCTCCAAGGAGAAAAGAATTATTATCGTATGCGCAGATTCCGTTTGAAATTGTGGTCAGTCATGTGGAAGAGCATTTTAATGAAAAAAATGATCCAAATGAAATTGTTCAAGCACTGGCCTTACAAAAAGCAGAGGCGGTTGCAAATATCCTTGATCAGGATGTTGTTGTGCTTGGAGCAGATACGATTGTGACGATAGACGATCAAATTTTGGGGAAACCAAAGGATGAAAATGAAGCAAGAATGATGTTAAAACAGCTTTCCGGACGAGAGCATATTGTTTATACAGGGGTTGCGATTGTATCTGCTGATGAATCGACAACTTTTTACGAGGAAACGAAGGTTCAGTTTTGGGAGCTATCAGATGAAGAAATAGACAGCTATATTAAAAGTGGTGAGCCTTTTGATAAAGCAGGTGCCTATGGGATTCAACAGCTTGGTTCTATTTTAGTAAAGCGGATTGACGGGGATTATTTTAATGTTGTAGGTTTGCCGATTGCTCGGACATACCGGGAATTGAAATCGTTCCTTAAGTAGTAGCGGGACATTTCCGGGTAAATGCTGGAATTTTACGGCTAAAGTAGCAGAATTTCCGGGTAAGCGCCGAAAACTTACGGGTAACCACCAAAAACAACTATTAACTGGCTTTGATGCAAGCACCATAGCCAGTTTCATAGCAGCAACCAAACGGAGAGGAGAAACAATATGCCAGATTCTTCACTGATGATTAAGGATTATCCAAAGGATTCAACGCCGAGGGAACGTCTCATAGCCGATGGCCCTGGCAGTCTTTCAAACCAAGAGCTTTTAGCAATTTTACTGCGAACAGGTACGAAAAATGAGTCCGTCTTACAGCTTTCCAACCGTCTGCTGAAAAATTTCGAGGGGTTACGGTTGTTAAAGGATGCCACGATTGAGGAAATCACAAAAATTAATGGCATTGGCCGGGTCAAAGCGATTCAGATACTAGCTTCACTAGAACTCGGTCGAAGGGTCGGGAGACTTCAATATGATGACCGTTACACGATTCGCTCCCCGGAGGATGCGGCTAAATATGTAATGGATGAGATGCGCTTTTTATCGCAGGAACATTTTGTTGCATTATTTTTAAATACAAAAAATCAAGTACTTCATAAACAATCGATCTTCATTGGTAGCCTCAACGCCTCGATCGTGCATCCGCGCGAGGTTTTCAAAGAAGCCCTCAGACGGTCCAGTGCCTCCATCATATGTCTGCATAACCACCCTAGTGGAGACCCGACACCAAGCCGTGAAGATATTGAAGTTACGAAACGTTTGGTCGAATGTGGAAAAATACTTGGGATTGAACTGCTAGATCATCTAATAATTGGTGATACTAAATTTATAAGTTTAAAGGAAAAAGGATATGTTTAAAAAACCTATCCTTTTCTATTTTTTTACCGTATAATATTCATTATGAGTTTGTGTGTACAAATTTGGTTGACATATCTGTGTCTAGCTACAGCGCCTAGCCCCTCGAGGTCATAAGCTGTACTGCTCTGTGGCATAAAACGCCACGACGCAGTCCATCTTATGCTTGTCGGGGCTGACCAAGGCGCTTTCGCATTTCAAATTTGTGCGTCATGCTGAGAAAGGAAGAGATACATATTTATGTTTGGTTTAGGTGGCTTTTCTCGTGATATGGGAATTGACTTAGGAACAGCTAATACGTTAGTTTACGTGAAAGGTAAAGGTGTCGTTGTACGTGAACCTTCTGTTGTAGCCTTTCGCACTGATACGGGGACAATTGAAGCTGTTGGTAATGACGCAAAAAATATGATTGGCCGTACACCTGGTAACATTGTAGCATTAAGACCGATGAAAGACGGGGTTATCGCTGATTTTGAAACTACGGCTATCATGTTAAAGCACTTTATACAACAAGCACAAAAAAACCAAACTGCTTTTTCAAGAAAGCCGCATGTCATGGTGTGTGTACCATCAGGAATCACAGCTGTAGAAAAGCGTGCTGTTGAGGATGCAACAGTGCAAGCAGGTGCTCGTACAGCTAATACAATTGAAGAACCATTTGCTGCAGCAATCGGGGCTAATCTACCAGTATGGGAACCAACCGGTAGTATGGTGGTTGACATAGGTGGCGGAACAACCGAGGTTGCCATTATTTCTCTTGGAGGGATTGTAACAAGTCAATCCGTTCGTGTCGCCGGGGATGAAATGGATGATGCGATCATTCAATATGTTAAGAAAAAATACAGTCTATTAATTGGAGAACGTACAGCTGAACAGCTTAAGTTTGAAATTGGTTCTGCTGGTATGCCTGAAGGTATTGAGGATATGGAAATCCGCGGGCGTGACCTCCTTACAGGACTTCCAAAAACAATATCGATTAGTGCAGTGGAAATTGGAGAAGCATTGCATGATACAGTGTATGAAATTGTTGATGCAGTGAAATATACTTTGGAGAAATCTCCGCCAGAATTAGCGGCCGATATTATGGATCGTGGCATTGTCTTAACGGGAGGAGGCGCTTTACTGCGCAATCTTGATAAAGTTATAAGCAATGAAACGAAGATGCCTGTATTAGTGGCCGAGAATCCGTTAGATTGTGTTGCCATTGGTACTGGTAAAGCATTGGACAATCTTCACCTTTTCCGGTCAAAAGCAGGAATTACATCGAGGTCAAGAAAATAGGTAAGTAGGTGTAAATCATGCCACAGTTCTTTTATAACAAACGATTAATCGTGCTTTTAGTTAGTATCATTATTTTAGTGGCATTGATTGGTTTTTCCTTAAATGATCGTTCCAAATTAAGCTGGCCTGAACAGTTTTTGAAGGATACGATTGGCTGGTTTCAATCAGTTTTCCATCAACCCGCTGAATATGCAGCGGGTTTCTTTGAAAATATATCTGACATAAAAAACACATTTGAGGAAAATAAACTATTAAAGGCACGCCTGGATGAGTATGTCGAATTAAATGCCAGGGTTATGGAATTAGAAAAAGAAAATGAACGGCTTCGTGGGATTTTAGATAAAAAAGAAAGCCTTCGTGATTATAAGCTTATTCAAGCCAATGTCATTGCTCGAAATCCCGATCAATGGCATGAATTAATTTTCATTAACAAAGGTGAGCAGCATGGAGTTAAGAAAAATATGGCTGTCATCACTTCAGAAGGTATGGTAGGGAAAATTAAGCAAGTTTCACAATTCACTTCTACTGTACAGCTTTTAAGTGCTGTTGACCGAACAAATCGAATTTCAGCCGTTGTAAAAGGAAATAAAGATATTTTCGGACTAATTGAGGGTTATGATGAAAAAAAAGGTGCACTTTTATTTAAACGTATCCCATTTGATGTTGATATTAATTTAGCGGAAAAGCAAACGGTTATCACATCTGGATTAGGGGGAGTCTTCCCTAGCGGCCTAGTGATTGGTGAAATTACGGAGATTGTCCCGGATGAACATGGCTTGACGCAAATGGCTTATGTGAAGCCTTCTGCTAAGTTTTTCGATATTGATCATATTATGATAGTTGAAAGGGTATCGACTACCCCAGAAGAGGATTTAGTTGAACAATCTAAAGGAGGAGTCTAATTGTGAAAAGATTCCTTCTTGCGTTTATTGTATTTTTAGCTTTTTTATCTGAGAGTATCTTCATAGAGTTATTCCCTGCTGAAAGATTTGGGATTGACCGCATTTTTGTGCCAAGGTTTATGATTGTAATGATCATGCTTATTTCATTTTTTTATGATCGAAATAAAGCGCTACTTTTTGCGATAATTTTCGGCTTATTATTTGATATTATATATACAGATATTATTGGGATTTATATGTTTTCATTTCCACTTATCGTATATGTTATTTCTTTATCTATGAAAGTGCTTCATAGAAATCTCCTAGTAATATTTTTTGTTGTACTAGTAGGCATTGGCCTTTTAGAAGGGTTTGTTTTCGGGATTTTATATCTTGTTAATGTAGCCCACCTTGATTGGAACCAATTTCTCTATGATCGATTATTCCCTACACTTGTATTAAACGGGGTATTTCTAATTGTTATTTACTACCCGATGAAGAAGTTTTTATTAAGGGTAGAGAAATGGGCAAATAAAGAAAATGATAAGTTAGTATAGGTTTTAAAGGAAAAAATACAGATTGTGTCGAATTACAAATCATCGAGGTGAACGAAGATGATCGGGCAAAAGCAACAAAATGTGACGATTAAAGGAACGAAAAGTGGTCTCACTTTATATTTGGATGATTCATGTTCTTTTGAACAGCTATTAAAGGAACTTGATGAGAAATTATCCTCTAATCATCAACCACCCGAGGGTAGTCCTTTAACCTCCGTTCACATAAAAGCAGGCAACAGATATTTAACTAGAAGTATGCATGATCAAATTCGCGAGATTATTCGAAATAAGAAAAAATTAGTCATTGATTCATTGGAATCAAATGTTATGTCAAAAGCGGAAGCTCTTGAATGGAAAAAACAAACAGACGTTGAAACGGTTTCGAAAATAATTCGTTCCGGACAGGTGCTTCAGGTTAAAGGGGATCTTCTGTTAATAGGTGACGTAAACCCTGGTGGCACTGTCATGGCTGGTGGTAATATTTTTATTATGGGCGCATTACGGGGAATTGCTCATGCTGGATGCTTTGGCAATCGTAATGCCGTGATCGCAGCATCATTGATGAAGCCAATGCAACTACGCATTAGCGACTTAGTGAATAGGGCACCAGATGACCACGAAGAAGAAGGCCGTGAAATGGAATGTGCTTATATTGATCAAAATGTAAATCAAATCGTGATCGACCGAGTTCAGGTTTTACCACATCTAAGACCAAATTTAACGAGGCTTGAAAGGGGTATGATGTAAATGGGAGAGGCTATCGTTATTACATCAGGAAAAGGCGGCGTTGGAAAGACAACTACAAGTGCTAATCTAGGAACGGCACTAGCTTTAACAGGTAAAAAGGTTTGTTTAGTTGATACGGATATCGGGCTGCGCAATCTGGATGTTGTTATGGGACTGGAAAATCGTATTATTTATGATTTAGTTGATGTTGTGGAGGAACGGTGTAAGCTTCAGCAGGCTTTAATTAAGGACAAGCGTTTCGAGTGCTTGTATTTGCTTCCGGCTGCACAGACGAAGGATAAGTCTGCCGTTTTTCCTGAACAAATGATAAAGCTTGTTGGCGAATTGAAGCAGGATTTTGATTATATTTTAATAGATTGCCCGGCTGGGATTGAACAGGGCTTTAAAAATGCTGTAGCCGGAGCGGACAAGGCCATTGTTGTAACGACTCCAGAGGTATCTTCTGTTCGTGATGCGGATAGAATTATCGGACTGTTGGAACAAGAGGAGGTTGAACCTCCAAAACTAATAGTAAACCGCATTCGCACTCATATGATGAAAAATGGTGATATGCTTGATGTCGATGAGATTGTGGCAATTTTAGCTATCGATCTATTAGGAATTGTAGGAGATGACGATACTGTTATTAAAGCATCCAATAATGGTGAACCCATTGCATTGGACCCTACAAGTAAAGCATCGATCGCCTATCGAAATATGGCTAGGCGCATATTAGGTGAATCTGTGCCACTCCTTTCTTTGGATGATGATAAGGGCGGCATGTTTTCGAAAATGAAAAAGTTTTTTGGAATGAAGTAAAATTTGAATTAGTACAAGCTTGAGTTTGGGATATTTGAGTCCTAAGCTCTTTTTTATTCTTATTTTCAAAGTCATATCCACCGAGGACAAGTCATAGATATTACTAATAGTTATGCTTGTTCAAAACGAGGGCAATTGGTCCTTTTCAATACTTGAGCGGGGGAATGATGAAGGTGAGAAATCAAGTCGATGATGTAAAAAGGAGAATAGCAAAACGGAAAAAGGCGCGTAGTTCAATTGGTGGATCGCCAACAGGATCGAGGAGAACTGCCTATCCGCTGCCTAAAGATGAAGAACGGTACGGGGAAACTCCGTTTTATGATTATGAGCCAGGCTCAAACTCGAAACATCCGGTCTTTCGGACTGAGTTTATTATTTTACAAGTTTTATTAGCAGTATGCTTATTTTTAATAGTAGGGATTTTGTTTAAGGACCCGTCTCCACGCTGGGAAAAGGCACGTACTTTCGTCAGTAAGACGATGGAAAAGGAATTTCAATTTGCTGCTGTAATGGATTGGTATGAAAATCAATTTGGTAAGCCGGTTGCCCTATTGCCGGAAACGAATAAGGAGCAGATACCTAATCAAATTGATCAGAATGAAGATGTTCAGCATGTCTATGCAGTGCCAGCGGCCGGCCGTGTGCTTGAGCCATTTTCAAAAGACCGTCAGGGGATTATGGTTGAAACAGGTCGTGATTCCTTCGTTGAGGCCATTGATGATGGCATTATCATCGATGTCAGCGTCAAAGAAGAGATTGGCAAGACAGTTGTTATTCAGCATTCCGATGGCAGTGAAACATGGTATGGAAATTTGAATTCAATCAATGTTAAACTATATGATTTCGTGAAAAGTCGTACCCAATTAGGTCAAGTTACCAATACTGAGGATGGGCAAGCCGGAACTTTTTATTTTGCAATTAAAGAGGGTGACTCTTTTATTGACCCCATTCAGGTGATCAACTTTGACTAAGGTTGGTGAGGCCATTGTCTAGAGTGACAGAAATTTTCAGTAAAATTTCAATTCATCCCTTGTTCTGGCTTGTTGTAGGTATTGGGGTACTAACTGGACGATTTTTAGAAATCATCATGCTATTTACGATTGTGTTCGTACATGAAATGGGCCATGCGATTACCGCCAATCATTTTCTCTGGCGGATAAAAAAAATTGAACTATTGCCATTCGGTGGCGTTGCTGAAATGGATGAGCATGGCAATCGTCCTTTAAAAGAGGAGCTGCTCGTTATTATAAGTGGGCCGCTGCAGCACCTTTGGATGATGGCGCTTGCCTATATTCTTTTTTTTATCGGGTGGATTGATCAAAATACATATGACTTATTTTTGAAGCATAATCTGATGATTTTGATCTTTAATCTTTTACCGATTTGGCCATTGGATGGTGGGAAGCTTGTATTCCTCGGGATGTCACTTAAGTTCCCGTTCAGCTTAGCCCATCGCTATTCATTGATGATTTCGATTGGTATTGTATGCTTGTTAATTTTAACTACACTAGTTATCTATCCATTTCATTTGAATTTGTGGATTGTAGTTGCGTTCGTTATTTTCGCTCATTATATTGAGTGGAAACAAAGAAAGTTTGCGCATATTCGCTTTTTATTGGAACGATATTATGGGAGAAGCCGGGAGATCAAAGATTTGCGACCAATCGTCGTAAATGAAACGGACCACTTAGTAGATGTTTTTGCTCAGTTCTGTCGAGGATGTAAGCATCAAATTATTATAAAAAGGAATGATCGCGAGCAACTCACATTTGATGAGAATGAGCTTCTTCACGCGTATTTTACTGAAAAAAGAACGAATGGCACGATGAGGGAGATATTTGGATAGGAGTGGGGCACGGGGAACTGTGCCCTGTTTATGTTGGTGCAACCAAATATTAAGGGATAGAAATTATGAGGCCAGAGCAAGCAGCGGTCCCACAACCATTGTCCGCATTTTAAAAGGATAACTGGAGAACAGCTACTCATCGATCGCTACCATTGTTCCCCCTACTCCCCGGTTTATAGTACAATGAACTAAAATATACCTCCTAAGCAAAGGAAAGATTCTTTTGAAAAAAATTATTTTGAACTGTCGAACTTCTGAAAAGCGGGTTGCCGTTTTGGAGCATGATAAATTAGTAGAGCTGTTTTATGAATCGTCCGAAGGCGAGTCAATTGTAGGTAATATTTATAAAGGGCGGGTTGAAAAGGTCGTTCCGGGGATGCAAGCTGCATTTGTTAATATTGGGCTTGAACGTAATGGATTTCTGCAAATTGATCAGCTTGCAAATTATAAGTCTTTAGACCTCAACGAAAAGCGTAAAGTGTCTATTTCCAATTTGCTTCATGAAGGGCAGGAAGTTATTGTTCAAGTGACAAAGGCCGCTTTTGGAGAAAAGGGTCCCAGATTGAAAACATTACTTGAGCTTTCTGGCCGATATGTAGTTTATATGCCCAACGATACACAAATTGCCATATCGAAAAAAATCAATGAAGATGAAAGAGAGGTTTGGCGTCGTTTTGGCCAAGCTATTTGCGATAAGAATGAGGGGTTAATTTTTCGAACTGTCTGTACCAATAAAACAACAGAAGTTGTAAAAAAAGAAATTGAGTATTTGAAAGAAAACTGGAGCGAAATCGATAAAGAGCAAGCCGGGAAAAAGACTCCGTCTCTTCTTTATAAAAATACTGATCTCATAGAATTCATTGTCCAAGATTTAATTGGTGATGAACCCACCGAAATTATTGTTGATGATGGTATCGTTTTTCGGAAGCTTAAAGAAAGACTTTCTATTTATGATGACACTATCACCGAAATTAAACACTTCATCAATAAGGAAGATTTATTTTCTTATTTTGGTATTGAACAAGAAATTCCAAAAACTCTAAATCCTTATGTAGAACTTGAAAATGGTGCGAGTTTAATGATTGAACAGACAGAGGCTTTAACTGTTGTTGACGTTAATTCAGGGAAGTTTACGGGAAAACATAATGTGAAAGAAACAATCTTAAAATCCAATGAACTTGCGGCCCTCGAAATTGCCCGACAGCTTCGACTCCGTAATATCGGTGGAATAATCATCATTGATTTTATCAATATGGAATCCCAAAAAGATCGGGAATACATTAAAAATAAGCTTAACGCCGCATTAAGGACAGACCGCAATTATACAAAGGTATACGGCTTCACCCAGTTAGGTCTCCTGGAAATGACCCGAAAGAAAGAACAAAAATCATTGCTTGAAAAATTAACAACGACCTGTCCAACCTGTCACAATGTAGGCAGAGTCTATTCCCCAGAGCAGGTAACCCGCCAATTAGAAAGAGCGCTTTGGGAATACAAAGGGATGGATCACGAAGCCGTTTGGGTTGAAGTCCCCACGCCAGTACTGGAGCTATTCAAAGCAAATGCGAATGTAAAGCTGAGGCAGCTTGAAGAGACTTTAGGCTATAAAATTTTGCTGACAAGCACTGACCAACTAATCAATAATTTTGAAGTCAGGAATTTTGGTACCGAAAGCGAGATCAAGTCTAGAATTTCTAAGAAAAAGACACACTAATTGTAATTGACAATTTTTAATTAAATATGTTATGATTTTCATTGTGTTTAATGTAGCGCACCACGGCTACAACCGCACAGAACAGGTTTTAAAACCATTTGAATGGTACCTGGGATGGCGAGTCTTAGTATAAGAGGAGGTGCAGAGAATGTACGCAATTATCGAAACAGGCGGTAAACAAGTTAAAGTTGAAGAAGGACAAGCAATCTACATCGAAAAGCTTAACGTTGAAGCTGGTGAGACTGTAACTTTTGACAAAGTGTTAATGGTAGGTGGCGAAAACGTAAAAGTTGGAAGCCCAACTGTAGAAGGTGCTACTGTAACAGGTAAAGTTGAAAAACAAGGTCGCGCTAAGAAAATTATCGTTTTCAAGTATAAGTCTAAGAAAAACTACAAGCGTAAGCAAGGTCATCGTCAACCTTACACTAAAGTTATTATCGAAAAAATTAACGGTTAATAGGTTGAATGAATGATTAAAGTTATCATTACGAGGCGTGCAGACCATTCAATACATTCGTTTGAAATAAGCGGACATGCTGAATCCGGTCCACATGGACATGATTTAGTGTGTGCAGCCGTATCAGCTGTTTCATTTGGAACTGTCAATGCGGTTTATGGTTTATGTCAGACGAAACTTGGAATTGAACAAGGTAAAAAAGGAGGCTTTCTCCGCTGTGTTGTTCCTGATCATCTTGATCAAGACACCAATAGGAAAGTACAATTATTACTTGAAGGGATGCTCGTATCTCTACAAACGATTGAAAATGATTACGGCAAATACATTCAAATTAATGACAATTACTAAGGGTAACTAGGACAGAGAAGTTCTAGGCGTCGAAGTCACGAGTACCGGAACGTATTATATACGTGAGGAACGGAGTGGCGAGACAACAACGAAATTCGACGGTCATAGTTAGCCGTAATAGGAGGTGAAACTGATGTTAAGACTAGATCTTCAGTTTTTCGCATCTAAAAAAGGGGTAGGTAGTACTAAGAACGGTCGTGACTCTATCTCTAAGCGTCTAGGCGCTAAGCGTGCTGATGGCCAATTTGTTAACGGTGGAGAAATCCTTTACCGTCAACGTGGTACAAAAATCTACCCAGGAAATAACGTGGGTCGTGGTGGTGACGACACATTGTTCGCTAAAACAGCTGGTGTAGTACGTTACGAGCGTGTTGGTCGTGATAAGAAGCAAGTAAGTGTATACCCAGTAGCTCAATAATTCAGTTATATCTTACCCGAGAAGAAAAGGCTCTAACCAGATATTGGTTGGAGCCTTTTGAATTATTGGAAGCCCCTATAAGATAAAGTAGAGAATATTTATAAACAGGTTATCCATTAAGTGAAATATTTGGTATAATTCATACATCAAAACTTATAGGGGTAAAAATATGGGAAAAGAATGGAATGCAGTTGAAATTTTGAGGCATTCACGTCATGATTGGTTAAATAAGCTACAACTAATCAAAGGTAATCTCGCTTTAGAACGATTGGATCGTGTTAATGAAATTATAGAAGGAATTATTATGGATACAAAAAATGAATCCAAACTAACAAATTTAAAAGCACCTCAACTGGCAGCATTATTAATGTTGTTCAATTGGGAAGAGCAACATTTTTTTCTTGAGTTCGAGGTTTTAGGTGATGAGCGAAACCTATCCAATCATGATTATGATATAACAGCATGGTGCTTTGCGTTTTTAAATAAATTGAACAAGGTTATTAAACCATTTGCAGAAAATCATCTAATTCTTTCAATCCAATTATCCGATCAGGAAGTTCGTTTCATTTTCGATTTTAGAGGAATAATAGAAGATAAAAGTATAATTTCAAACTATCTGGAAGAACGAAAGAATGGTGCTTTGATTCAAGTTTTAGAGTATGAAGTACATAATGAAGAAATGGTAGTAGTAACTCAAATTTCGTTTTAGCTTTAGATTGAGAGGTGACAACAATGTTCGTAGATTATGTCAAAGTATATGTAAAAGGTGGAGACGGTGGGAACGGTATGGTTGCCTACCGTCGTGAGAAATATGTTCCAAAGGGCGGCCCTGCAGGGGGCGATGGCGGTAATGGAGCAGATGTTGTTTTTGAAGTAGATGAAGGCTTGCGTACGCTAATGGATTTTCGCTATCAGCGGCATTTTAAGGCAGATCGTGGTGAACATGGGATGTCTAAAAGTATGCATGGAAAAAATGCTCAGCCAATGATTGTCAAGGTGCCACCAGGTACAGTTGTCAGGGATGTAGCGACAAATGAAAAGATAGCCGATTTAACGATCAACGGTCAAAGGGCTGTAATTGCCAAAGGTGGCCGTGGCGGCCGTGGTAATACTCGTTTTGCAACGCCGGCAAACCCAGCTCCGGAAATTGCGGAAAATGGGGAGCCAGGCCAAGAACGGGATGTAATACTTGAATTAAAAGTACTTGCAGATGTTGGATTAGTTGGATTTCCAAGCGTTGGGAAATCAACGCTTCTTTCCGTTGTTTCGTCAGCAAAGCCTAAAATTGCAGAATATCACTTCACAACGATCGTGCCAAACCTTGGAGTTGTTGAGACAGAGGATGGACGAAGCTTCGTGATGGCCGATTTGCCTGGGTTAATTGAGGGTGCACATCAAGGAGTTGGATTAGGGCATCAATTTTTGCGACATATTGAAAGAACAAGGGTTATTGTTCATGTTATTGATATGTCAGCTATGGAAGGCCGTGATCCTTATACCGATTATGTCACAATTAATGAGGAGTTAAGGCAGTATAATTTGCGCTTAACAGAAAGACCTCAGATCATTGTTGCGAATAAAATGGATATCCCTGGTTCCGAGGAAAACTTAGAAAAATTTAAAGAGCAGTTGGAAGAGGATGTACCGATTTTCCCAATTTCCGCTGTAACAAGGCAAGGTTTAAGGGACCTGCTCTTTAAAATAGCCGACCTATTAGAGACAACACCTGAGTTTCCATTGGAAGAACAAGAGGTCGAGGAAACACACATTTTATATAAACATGAAGCACAAGAAATACCGTTTGAAATTACAAGAGATGATGATGGTGCATTCGTAATATCGGGTGCATATATTGAGAAAATGTTTAAGATGACTAATTTTTCAAGGGATGAATCAATCCGTCGTTTTGCCCGTCAAATGAGGGGACTTGGAGTTGATGAAGCTCTAAGGGAACGCGGGGCAAAAAATGGGGATATCGTAAGGCTGTTGGAATTTGAATTTGAATTTATAGAATAGTCTTGGAAAAGACTGCTAGTAACTTCATTCAGCGTAAGTAGAGAAATGAATACAAATTAGTATTTTAATTCAGTTGGGATACTAACCTCTGCTGAATGAAGTTAACGCCTCCGGCGGATGCCTCAGATTTTTAAAGGTAGTTTTCGAGCATGGGAGCTCGATAATATCCGCTGGGATCAAATACGCCAAGGCGTATTTGATCATGCAGTCTTTTTCTATAATTGTCGAGGGGTTATGGGTGAAAACTAATAAAGATAATATGGAACAAAGCTATTACTTAATTCGGGAAGACTTTTTACCTGAGGCTATGAAAAAAACTCTAGAAGCAAAGGCCCTTATTGAAAGAGGAAAGGCTGATTCTGTTGCGGATGCTGTCCAAATGGTTGGCCTAAGTCGAAGTGCTTTTTATAAATATCGAGACGGGATTTTTCCATTTCATACGATTGTGAAGGAACGGATTATCACACTTTTTTTTCACCTTGAAGACCGCTCCGGTACGTTATCGCAAATGCTGGCAATGGTTGCTGATGCTGGTTGTAATGTATTAACGATCAATCAAAATATTCCCCTTCAAGGGAAGGCAAATGTTACACTATCTTTAAATACTTCTGGGATGAAGGAAGATATTAATGTCTTAATTCAAAGTTTAAAGGGGCTGGAATTTGTGGAAAAGGTTGAGATTCTAGGCTCTGGTGCTTAACTTTATTAAGTTTATAAGGGAGAGAAACGACGTGTCTACAAAAGTTGGCTATCTTGGTCCAAAGGGGACTTTTACAAAAATTGCTGTAAATGAATTATTTCCTACTGAAGAAAAAATTCCATATGAAACCATTCCAGCAAGTATCGATGCTGTCACAAAAGGGGATGTGGAATTTGCAGTTGTACCACTTGAAAATGCAATTGAAGGGTCTGTCAATATCACGATTGATTATTTAATTCATGAACAAAACCTGCCGATTGTGGGTGAAATTGTGGTTCCGATTCGCCAGCATCTTATGGTGCATCCACAAAACAAAGAAATGTGGGAAAGTGTGACGTCTGTTCTTTCTCATTCACATGCGATTGCTCAATGTCATAAGTTTTTACATACAAAAATGCCTACTGTGGACCTTCAATATGTAAAATCAACAGGGGCTGCAGCGGAGTATGTTCATGAGCATCCAGAAGAATGCATTGCAGCGATTGGTAATGAATTAGCGGCAAAGGAATATGGCTTGGAAATTGTCAAAAAAGATATCCATGATTATGATAATAACCACACTCGATTTGTGATCCTACATAAAAACGCGGTAGATCTTAGTACCGAACATCGTTATTATGGTGGTGACCGTACGACATTAATGGTTACTTTACCGTCAGATTATGCGGGTGCTTTGCATCAGGTGTTATCAGCGTTTGCTTGGCGAAAATTAAACTTATCAAAAATCGAATCAAGACCAATGAAAACAGGTCTTGGAAACTATTTCTTTCTTGTCGATGTTGAAATGAAGATGGATGAGGTACTAATACCTGGAGTTGTGGCTGAACTTGAAGCACTTAACTGTTCAGTAAGAGTGTTGGGAAGCTATCCATATTATTTTATCGGTAAAGAACAAAGCGCTATTCAAAAATAACAAAATGCGACTTCAGGTGGAAGTCGCATTTTTCATGATAAAACCCGCAGCTGTAAGTTTTTGAATGGCTTGTTCAAGCTGTTCCTCATTGTCCGCTTCAATAGTATGGGAATGGGGTCCTCCTGTAAGCTGTAATAAAAGCGGTGCTTTGGTTGCTTTTACTTTTTCATAAAACTGGTCAACATCACTTCGATTGCTAACACCAATCGGTGCCGTTAAATTTCCATAGAGTGGGTGTTCAACCTTGACGTCCTTAACGGTTACCCCACAGTCAACCATTAAATAAAGCTCTTCTTTCGTTTGCTCAGGATTATGGGTACTGATGATCACCCTGGAAGGGCGACTGTACTGTTGTTCTTTTAAATAAAGATAGCCTTGGGATGTCGCAATGATTGGTTCATTTCGGGCCTTAAGTAATGTTATATCCTGACTGATCACCTGACGGCTCACGTTTACCTTTTCAGCGATATAGCTTCCCGTAAGCGGCTTGTCACTTAGCTTCAACCAATCCAGGATCAAATTTCGCCTCTCTTCTCCGAGTATCTTTTTTCCACCAGTCATGAATTTCTCTCCCTTATAAAATTTAATCAAATACGCCTTGGTGTATTTGCGCCCAGATTTTTTCGAGCTTGCTCGAAAAACTACCTTTGAAAATCTGAGGCATCCGCCGGAGGCTTTAACTTTATTCAGTAGGGTTATCCCTCAATTGAATTTTTAAAAACTAATTCGCATTTATCCCACCATTTATGTGAATGGAGGACCTGCTACTGAATAAAGTTAAAATACTTTTTTAAAAATCTTTGAAAGATATCGATCGTTTCTTCTATTTCAGCATCCGTTGTTAATTTTCCAAGCGATAGACGAATAAATTGTTTCGCCTCTTCCTTGGATTTTCCAATGGCAAGTAGAGTCTTTGAAGGTTTTTGCATGCCAACTGCGCAGGCACTGCCCGTTGAAATCGCTACTCCGTAACGGTTGCACTCAAGCATGATATATTGACCTTCAATTCCGGCTATAGATAGTCCAATAATATGCTCCAACCGCTTGCTGCTTGGTCCTACTTCAGATATTTTCCAGGCGTCCCCTTGAATACCGTCAACAAGCTTTCTTCTTAAACCTTGAAATCTTTCCTGTTCTACGTCCATAATTGGAAGAACTTCTTCAGCAGCTGTAATGAAAGCGGCGATTCCTGGAACGTTAACCGTTCCGGGTCTAAAACTGTTTTCGTGTGTTGTTCCCGGAATGACAGGCTTCCACGTCCTAGATGGGTTTATATAGCAAGCGCCAACCCCTTTTGGACCGTATATTTTATGGCTAGATACTGAGATGCTGTCTAGATTTGCTTTTTTAACATCTATCTCAATCTTACCAAAGGTTTGGACACAATCACTATGAAAAATAATATCATGTTTCTTTAATATCTCTCCAATCGCAACTAAATCTTGAATCGTTCCTATTTCCGAATTCCCATGATGAATAGAGGCCAAAACAGTATCTGGGCGGATTGCTTCAGATAGTGCTTCTAACTCAACCCTTCCTTCAGTATTGACTGGAACAAATGTAATTTCATAGCCGTCTTTTTGTAAATCTTCTAATGTATTTGCAATAGATGAATGCTCTAATTTAGTTGAAATAATATGCTTTCCCTTTTTATTATTCCCTTTAAGTAAGGAATGGATGGCAAAATAATTTGACTCTGAGCCACCGCTTGTAAAATAAACTCCTTTTGCCTCCCCATTAAAAAAACCGGCTATCGTTTTTCTTGATTCTTCTAAAATAGTTTGTGCTGCCAGGCCCATATCGTGGAGGCTGCTTGAATTGCCGTAATACTTAGTAGCCACTTGACTATATACATTTATTGCTTTCTCACTCATAGGTGTTGTTGCTGCATAATCTAAATAGATCATTACATTCCTCTCCTCACTGTTTTCATTAGTTGAGAAATGTGTCAACTAATGAAGTCTTTTGTAATAATTGTCAGAATTGTGACAATGCCATAAAAAAACTCTTGTCATTAGTTTAATTATGTGTAAATATAGGTGTCAAGACAATTGTTTTAGATTTCAATATTAAACCTAATTGGTAGGATGTGGGGGTTCCAGATAATGACTGATAGACATATCGCAGATGTTGTCATTATTGGAAGTGGCATTGCTGCGTTGGTAGCGGCAGATCGTTTAAGTTATCATAAGAATGTGATTATTATCACAAAGTCAAAAAAAGAAAATAGTAATTCATGCCGAGCGCAGGGTGGTGTAGCAGCAGCAATATCCCGCAATGATCATTGGACAAATCATTTTTCTGATACAATGGTTGCCGGGAATTTCCACAATGATGAAGAGGCCGTTGAAACCCTAGTACAAAGAGGGCCGGAATTACTTCGTGCCTTGATTGATAAAGGAATGTCCTTTGATAAAGATGCAAGGGGGCATCTCGTTCTTGGGCAGGAAGGTGCACATGGGATAAGAAGAATTCTTCATGCCGGTGGGGATGCTACCGGAAAAGCTCTTGTTGACTTCATGCTGAATCGCCTTCGTATTAATCCAAAGGTGAAAATTATTGAAAATATGTTAGTTGTTGATTTACTAGTCGAAGAGAATCATTGTTTTGGGATAAAGGTGAAAACAAATTCCGGAAGGTCTAAAATAATTTATTCAAGGGATACTATTTTGGCAGCAGGCGGCAGTGGCGGCTTATATTCATTTACATCAAATGACCCAACAGTGACCGGTGATGGGCTTGTCTTAGCCTACCGTGCAGGTGCTAATTTAGTAGATTTGGAGTTTGTTCAATTCCATCCGACATTACTATATGTCAATGGAGAAGTAAAAGGCTTAATTTCCGAGGCAGTCCGAGGAGAAGGTGCTGTTCTAATTACAGAGGGTGGGAAGCGCTTAATGCATGGCATTCACCCTCTAGAGGATCTAGCTCCAAGAGATGTTGTGGCAAGAGAAATTAACCGTGCCGTTTTAAATGGAGAACAAATATTTTTAGATATTTCGATGATAAAAGATTTTAAAAAATGCTTTCCAACAATCACTGAGTTATGTGTAGAAAATGGAGTAGATCTAACAGCGGGGAGAATACCAGTTGTTCCAGGCGCCCATTTTCACATGGGGGGCGTTGAAGTTAACCAACAGGGACAAACATCAGTAGAGCATCTATATGCGATTGGTGAGGTTGCTTGTACGGGTGTACACGGTGCGAACAGGTTGGCAAGTAATTCGTTGCTTGAAGGAATTGTATTTGCAACGGAATTGGCTGAACACCTTGCTTTTGAACGATCAGAGGTCTTTGATATTCCGACGATTGAATCAGATGATAAAACGTGTAAAGAGCTTCATTTGCCCGAAGAGGAAGAAATCAAAACCGTTATGATGAAATATGTCGGCATTATTCGGGATAAAACAAGCTTACAGACCGCAATAGAATGGTTGGAACGGTACTTGCCTTCTGAAGATAAAAACTTTGACCTAGATGCTTTAACCCATGAACAAATTGGCGTTTATAATATGCTTCAAGCAGCCTGGCTTATTACCACATCAGCTTTAATGCGAGAAGAAAGCCGCGGTGGACATTACCGTTCAGATTTTCCCGAAGAAGAAACGAATTGGACAAAGAAAAAAATTGTTCGTAAATTAATAAAAAATAATGAGAGGATTGCTCAAAAATGAACAAGGTAAAGCTGCGTAAACAATTACAAGAGTTTTTTATTGAGGATTTAGGAGAATTAGATTTAACGAGTGAGTATATATTCCCGTTAGAAAAAGTGTCAAAAGGAAATTTTCTAGTTAAGAATGACGGTGTATTAGCGGGAGTCGATATTATCAAAGAAGCATATGCTTTTTTTGACCCATCAATTGGAGTAACCCTTTATAAGCAAGATGGAGAATTGGTTAAAACAGGAGACGTCATCGCTTCTGTTCATGGACCTGTCGCTTATTTATTAAGTACTGAACGGGTTATTTTAAATCTTATGCAACGGATGAGTGGAGTAGCAACAGCTACTCATGCGGCTGTTCAAGCTCTTAATAGTGATCATACTAAAATTTGTGATACAAGAAAAACAATGCCGGGCTTACGTATGTTAGATAAATATGCAGTTCGTTGCGGAGGCGGCTATAATCATCGATTTGGTTTATATGACGGTGTCATGATAAAGGACAACCATATTACATTTGCAGGCGGAATTAAGGAAGCCGTTTCAAAGGTACGTTCACAAGCTGGACATATGGTTAAAATTGAAGTTGAAACAGAATCAAAGGAACAGGTGTTAGAGGCTGTAGAAGCCGGTGCGGATGTCATTATGTTTGATAATCGCTCACCAGAAGAGGTTGCTGAGTATGTAAAGCTTGTACCTAAAGAAATCGTAACAGAAATTTCTGGCGGTCTTACACTCGAGACGATTGGAAATTATCGCGATACAATGGTTGATTATATTTCACTGGGAATGCTAACACATTCTGTAACGGCATTAGACATTAGCTTTAATCTTGAAGGGGGAGTGAAATAATGGGGATTTTGGATGTTTTATCAGCGAAAAATAATACAACGATTCCTGAACGTTATAAAAATATGAGTGTTGAAGAAATGGAAAATCGAGTCCGTGAAATAAAGGAAAAGTTTGGTGAAAGATTATTCCTACCTTGTCATCACTATCAAAAGGATGAGGTAGTTCAATTTGCGGATGCAACAGGGGATTCATTACGCTTGGCACAATTGGCAGCCAAGAATGATAAAGCTGAATATATTGTATTTTGCGGCGTTCACTTTATGGCTGAAACGGCTGATATGTTAACTAGAGGCGATCAGATGGTGATTTTGCCTGATATGAGAGCAGGCTGTTCGATGGCCGATATGGCCGATATGGAGCAAACAGAAAGAGCCTGGAAGGTGCTCCAAGAAACATTTGGTGACACGGTTCTTCCAGTTACTTATATTAACTCTACTGCAGCAATTAAAGCATTCTGTGGCCGGAATGGCGGTGCAACTGTAACATCCTCAAATGCGAAAAAAATGATTGAGTGGGCATTATCTCAAAAAGAGCGCCTGTTATTCCTACCGGATCAGCATTTAGGCCGTAACACATGTGTTGATTTAGGAATTCCATTGGAGCAAATGGCAGTTTGGGATCCGATTCATGATAAATTTGAATATGACGGCGACCTTGAAAATGTAAAAGTAATATTATGGAAGGGTCACTGTTCCGTGCATGAAAGCTTTACTGTAGAAAATGTGGAAGAAATTCGTAGAACGAAGCCGGATATGAATATTCTTGTCCATCCTGAATGCAGTCATGAAGTTGTGAAAGAATCTGATTACAATGGTTCAACAAGTTATATTATTGAAACAATCAAAAAGGCCCCAGCTGGCAGCAAATGGGCAATCGGGACAGAAATGAACCTTGTGAAAAGAATTATTGCTGAACATCCGGATAAAGAAATTATGTCACTGAATCCGAATATGTGTCCTTGTATGACTATGAATCGAATTGATTTACCACATTTATTATGGGCGCTGGAAACGATTGAACAAAAGGAACAGTTCAATCAAATCACTGTTGATCAAGAAATTGCAAAAGATGCGTTGCTTGCATTAGATAAAATGTTAAAAATCGTGTAAAAGCTGATACATTTCGTATCGGCTTTTTTCATAAAATTATTTTTTTAGCATAAATTGTTACGAAAGAAGATAAATAAAGGTAGCATTTTGCCCATGAGCCCATATAATGATAAAGACTTTTTTAGAGGAGGTTTATGCACCGTGAAAATTCATATCGTGCAAAAAGGCGATACACTATGGAAAATCGCCCAAAAATATGGTGTAGATTTTAACGAGCTAAAACAAGTAAATACCCAGCTCAGCAATCCTGATATGATTATGCCTGGTATGAAAATTAAAATTCCAACCGGCAGTGTGCCCGTCAAGAAACATGGAAATCCGCATTCAAAAGAAGAGGTGTCCTTATCACATTTGGCACCGAAGGAAATGCCGATACAAATGCCGCCAACACAAATGCCGAAGCCAATTCAGCCAACCCCAGCACCAATGCCTGTTGTGCCAAAAGAAATGCCACAAAAAATCATACCAACACCAGTCGTACCGAAGGAAATGCCTGTTCCTCCGGTGATAAAAGAAACGCCAATTGTGCTGCCACCAATACCACAAATGCCTATTGAACAATCTGAAATTGATTATAATATCGAACAAAATATGTATAATTATACATTCAACATACCTACTTTTCCAATTAAAGAGGCACCAGTGAAAGAAAAACCAGTTGAGGAAGTTAAAGAAGAACCAGTAGTGCCACCGACAATGCCAGCTCTACCGTTGCCGGAACCTCCACCGGCTTACCCTTGTGTACCAATGACTGGTTTAATGCCTGGCTCAGGATTACCGTGTGGTTTTCAGCCAATGCCATGTCCACCGATGCCATGTCCGCCATATCCATGTCCACCTGTTGCTGTTCCTTATGGAATGCAGGCGGGTATGTTTAATCCAGCAGGATACGGTGCGATGCCGGAAATGCAGGGGGCACCTTTTACACCGCAACCAACGGCTATTAGTCCGGCGATGTTTGATGATGAAAATGATGGTATAGAACAAATGTATCCAGGCCTTTCACCAATAAATGCACCGGCAGCACCAGTTAGCCAAATGACAGCTGCAGGTGGAGATTGTGGTTGTGGCGGACCTAAGCTGGACCCTCCTGCCTTCGGAGCGATGCCTGCGGGCTATGGAGGGGTACCAGGAGCCGGATTTAGCGGCATCCCACCGGCAGGCTATGGAGGGGTACCAGGAGCCGGATTTAGCGGCATCCCGCCAGCAGGTTATGGAGGAGTACCAGGAGCCGGATTTAGCGGCATCCCGCCAGCAGGTTATGGAGGTATGCCAACGGGTGTTGCAGGAGTCCCGTCTGGATATGGCAGTGTCCCTGTAGGCACTATGGGTGTACCAACTGGTTTTACTGGAATGCCAACAATGCAAACTGGATTTGGAGGTCCACAAGGAGGCTATGGCGGCATCCCGCCAGCAGGATTCGGGGCACCACAAACAGGTTTTGCAGGTGCAGGACCTCAAGCACCTCAAGGAACATTTGCGCCGCCTGAATTTCCGTTTGCACAATTCCAAACACAGATGCCTGCAACAAATTTTGGTGAACCTTCATTTAGAAATGATGTTTTAGATGATGAAGAAGATGAGTGGTAAAAATAAATAGAAACTGGCTAAAGAGGCGATTATAATACCATCGCCTCTTTTTCTGTGATAATATGGATTAGAAAAACACGTAATTTGCCCATAATGGCAAATTGCGATGTTTTTTCTTATACTTTAAACCATAACAAAGTTAAACTTGCTTAAAGTGCAAAAATAGAATCGGTTGAAAGGAAGAAAAAAATGAAGCAAAAAATAGAACAGCTTGTAAACTGGCTCCAGGAGCAAGTAAAAGGTGCAGGTCTTAATGGTGCAATCGTTGGTATATCAGGCGGAATCGATTCTGCCGTTGTCGCTT
The DNA here is from genome assembly GCF_035811335.1 of Schinkia azotoformans. NCBI lineage: Bacteria > Bacillati > Bacillota > Bacilli > Caryophanales > Bacillaceae > Schinkia > Schinkia azotoformans. The sequence continues at coordinate 150,245 of NZ_JARSMD010000015.1, read as the reverse complement.
ATCTAATTAAAAAGGCTTTTCCAAATGATTCAATGGGAGTCATCATGCCGTGTAAAAGCAATCCTAAAGATCAAGAGGATGCAATGCTTGTTGTTGAAGGCAGCGGGATAAAAGCTTTAACAATTGATTTAACCGAATCACATCAGCTTCTCTTCTCACAAATTCAAGATCAACTTAAGGGAATTGGAGAACTTAATGAAAAGTCTCTCACATTAGGTGATGCCAATTTAAGAGCACGTCTCAGAATGAGCACCCTCTATACGGTTGCTAATAATTATGGGTATTTGGTAATTGGCACAGATAATGCCGCCGAATGGTATACAGGCTATTTTACAAAATACGGGGATGGTGGAGTTGACCTCGTTCCCCTTGTACATTTAACTAAAGGTGAAGTAAGGGAAATGGCCGAGGAACTCGGTGTACCTGAGCCTATTATTACAAAATCACCAAGTGCCGGCCTTTGGGAAGGACAAACAGATGAAAATGAAATGGGGACAACCTACGATACGATTGACCGCTATTTAAATGGTGAAGAAATCCCGGAAAAAGACCGTGAGATTATTGAAAGGCTCCATAGACGTTCAGAACACAAAAGAAACTTGGCTGCACACCCGCCAAAGTTCTAAAGTAGCACTATGTAAAAGTTACCAGCTAAATAAAAGAGTAAAATAAGCCTCCATCTGCCAACCTAACAATGGGACCCCAAAAAATGTCCCCAAAATCCTCTAAAAATGGCGGGAGGCTTTTCGGCATGAGAGGTATACTTTTATCGCTTTCAATAATGATAATGATCGGCTTTGCTCTTACAGGCTGTGGTATTAATGATTCGACTCAAGATGAAAATTCATCGCTAGAACAAGTCGCGTTTTATTCGAATGATAAAAATACAAATCGCGATTCCGGGGCTTTTCGATTTATCAATGACCGCGGGTTTAATGATCAGCACATGGTTAATCAAGTGCGGACTCTTAATGGAGGAAATGACTTAGGTGAGCAAGATGGGGCTTTTTCAAAATATGGTGATGGGAATTATGGCTATGATGACTATAATTATCATGGACATTTAAATACCACTTTCAACGGTGTTCCAACAAGATCATATAATACCGGTCATGATAACATCGTTGCCCAAAGAATAACGGATCGCATTGAACATGTTGCCAATGTCAATGATGTTGCAGCCATTATCGATGGTAATACAATTTTGGTTGTCATTGATACGGACGATGATGACAGCCAAGCTATTGAAAAGAAGGTCCGCCGAATTGTAGAAGGAATGGCAAATGGGCGGGAAGTAAGAGTTGTTACTGACAAAGGAATGTTCGGGTCACGGAAGTAAATAATTGAGAAAAATTCTACAGTATTTAGGATAAAACTTCTATTCCATGGTGAAACTAATAGTGACACCAGAATAGAAGTTTTTTATTTAATCAAAATCGAGGTGACCATTATGACTCCTTTATTTAAGAGGGCTCATGCCGTGAAGTATTTAGTTTTAAGTCTAGTAATCGCAGGTTTTTCTATATTCTTTTTGCTCTATCATACGGCTGCTGAGAATAATGGAGTAAAAATTGAACAAATCAAAGAAGAGACCCAAGCGCTCGAAGTTACTGGACCGCTAACCGTAAATGTAATTTTACAACAACAATATCTTGATGGGAATACAAGTGAGGAGACTGTCACGGAAACGATTTGGTCTATGGAGGACTTTTGGGCACAATATCGTGATTGGCAATTGGTGGATCAAAAAGAAGGACAGATGATATTTAGAAAAGCGGTCGATGATATCTCTCCACTACTAAAAGCGAATGGCTATTTTGGAATATCTGAGGACGGAACATTAACCATCTTCAAAGGCTTGCCAGCAGAATCTGAAGAAGTGATCCAGTCTTTCTTCCAAATTGATATTAGTAAACTTGAAAGTAGGCAGCAGGAGGAATTAAAGAAAGGAATTCCTGTCGTATCAAAGGATCATTATATTCAGGTTATCGAAAGCTTTAAGACACTTTCTATTAAACAATAAGGGACTTGGGTTAGGCACTAAGATTGAGTGTCTAACCCTTTTGTTTGTCTAGCTCAAGCACCCAGCGACTAGTAAACTTCGCTGAACGGGCGCTTTCGCTTTTCTATATATGTTTCTTCTACTATGCAAACGAAATATGGTAGAATGGTTAAAGTATATATAGAAATGCACGTTCGCATAGGGAGAGGAATTTTTTGATTGAATTTATTAATGGAAAAGTTGATTTTATTAGCCCGGAATTTATAGTAGTTGATGTATCTGGAGTTGGGTACCAAATCTACACACCAAATCCGTTTTTGTTTCAAAAAGATCTTCAGCAAATTATAAAGATTTATACATATCAGTACGTAAGGGAAGATGTCATTGCCTTATATGGCTTTGAAACAAGGCAGGAACGAACATTATTTACCAAACTATTAAATGTTTCTGGAATTGGTCCGAAGGGGGCAATGGCAATCCTTGCTGCTGGACAGCCGGATGCAGTTGTTCAAGCCATTGAAGATGAAAATGAAAAGTTTTTAGTAAAGTTTCCGGGCGTAGGCAAGAAAACCGCTAGACAAATGATCCTAGATTTAAAGGGTAAGCTTAACGATTTGTTGTTGGATTTAATGCCCGATTTATTTGAACCTGAAAAAGTTGTCATAAATTCAGGGAAATATTCACACGACTTAGAGGAAGCCATTGAAGCTTTAAAAGTGTTAGGCTATGCTGAAAAAGAGATTACAAAAGTGATTCCGCAGTTGCAACAAGAACAGTTACCAACAGATCAATATATAAAGAAGGCTTTGCAGCTCTTACTCAGGTAGAGGAGGCGTTTTAAGTGAACGAGCGCTTAGTTTCAAGTGAATATACAGCTGATGAGGATCTGTTTGAACAAAGCCTCAGGCCTAAGCTGTTAACACAATATATCGGACAGAAAAAAGTAAAACAAAATTTGCAGGTTTTTATTCAGGCGGCAAAAATGAGAAATGAGTCATTGGATCATGTTTTGCTATACGGACCACCGGGACTAGGAAAAACAACATTAGCTACGATCATTGCGAATGAAATGGACGTTCAAATAAGAACAACTTCAGGCCCTGCAATCGAACGTCCGGGAGATTTGGCCGCGATATTAACATCGCTTGAACCGGGAGATGTCCTGTTTATCGATGAAATTCATCGTTTACAGCGTACCGTGGAGGAGGTTCTTTATTCAGCGTTGGAGGATTTTTGTATTGATATTGTGATCGGCAAAGGTCCTGGTGCAAGGTCTGTAAGAATTGATTTACCACCATTTACGTTGGTGGGGGCAACGACAAGGGTGGGGCTATTAACAGCGCCATTGCGCGATCGTTTTGGAGTGCATTGCCGTTTAGAATATTATAAAGTAGAGGAATTAACTCATATTGTTGAACGGACAGCAGATATTTTTTCGATAGAGATAGAGAAACTTGCCTCGATCGAAATTGCTCGCCGTTCAAGAGGAACCCCAAGGATTGCCAACCGTTTATTAAAAAGGGTTAGAGATTTTGCGCAAGTACAGGGTAATGGTACAATAACAGCAGATTTAGCCAACCATTCGTTGGAAATGCTTCAGGTTGACCGATTAGGATTAGACCATATTGATCATAAATTATTAATAGGAATTATTGAGAAATTCCGCGGTGGTCCTGTGGGTCTTGATACGATTGCTGCAACAATTGGAGAAGAACCACATACAATTGAGGAGGTTTATGAACCCTATTTGTTACAGATAGGCTTTTTACAGCGGACTCCTAGAGGGAGAGTTGTAACCCCGCACGTATATGAACATTTCCATTTGGAGGTGCCGAAAAAATAATGGGAAAAATGTTAATGCTCACGGGAGTGGTCCTCATCGTAGTAGGATTTCTTTGGCAATTTATCGGGAAACTGCCCGGTGATATTGTCTTCAAAAAGGGAAATACCACTTTTTATTTTCCAATCGTTACTTCAATCGTGGTCAGTATTGTTTTATCACTAATTTTTTATATTATTGGTCGATTTAGATAAAGTGAAGGAGACAACTAGACATCTATGAAAGTTGATTTATTTGATTTTAATTTACCTGAAGAGCTTATCGCCCAAACACCTCTCACAGAAAGAACCGCTTCAAGGTTAATGGTGCTTGATAAACAAACAGGTGACTTTAAGCACGAACAGTTTAGAAATATTATTGATTATTTACAAGCGGGTGATTGCCTTATATTAAATGACACTCGTGTATTACCGGCACGACTTTTTGGTGTAAAAGAAGATACGGGTGCCCAAATAGAAGTTCTTTTATTAAAGCAGGTCGAAAATGACGTCTGGGAGACGCTAGCAAAACCGGCTAAACGGGTCAAAGTGGGTACAATTATTACATTTGGTGATGGTCGCTTAAAAGCGAAATGTATAAGTGAGGGCGATCACGGCGGTCGACATTTTGAATTCTCCTATGATGGGATTTTTTACGAAGTTTTAGATTTGCTTGGCGAAATGCCGCTGCCTCATTACATAAAAGAGCAGCTCGATGACAAAGAACGGTACCAAACTGTTTTTGCAAGAGAACGTGGATCAGCAGCCGCGCCTACAGCTGGTTTGCATTTTACAAAAGAACTTCTCGAAGAAATTAAGCAAAAAGGGGTTCACGTTGCTTTTATTACTTTACATGTTGGTCTAGGTACATTCAGACCTGTAAGTGCGGAATCTGTAGAAGATCACGATATGCATGCGGAATTTTATCAAATGACGCAAGAAACTGCGGATTTATTAAATCGGGTTAAGGCTGATGGCGGTCGAATCATTTCAGTAGGGACCACTTCAACAAGAACGCTTGAAACGATCGCTTCCGGGCATGATGGTCAATTTCAGGAAACATCAGGTTGGACAGATATTTTTATTTACCCAGGCTATGAGTTTAAAGCCATTAATGGGATGCTGACAAACTTCCATCTGCCAAAATCTACATTAATGATGTTAATCAGTGCTTTGGCTGGACGTGAACATGTATTAAAGGCCTATGAAGAGGCAGTTAAAGAAAGGTATCGCTTTTTCAGCTTTGGCGATGCAATGCTTATCATTTAGTAAAGGGGAATTTCAGTGACGGCTATTCGTTATGAATTGATTAAAACATGTAAACAAACAGGAGCTAGGCTTGGGCGGGTAACGACACCGCACAGTACATTTGAAACACCAGTATTCATGCCGGTAGGGACACTTGCAACAGTAAAGACAATGAGTCCTGATGAACTAAAGGAAATGGGTGCAGGGATTATATTAAGTAATACATACCACCTTTGGTTAAGACCAGGGGAAGATATTGTGCAGGAAGCGGGAGGTCTCCATTCATTTATGAATTGGGACGGTTCGATTTTAACGGACTCCGGCGGATTTCAAGTGTTTAGTTTAAGTGATCTCCGCGATATTACGGAAGAAGGCGTTCACTTTAGAAACCATTTGAATGGAGAGAAGCTATTTCTTTCGCCTGAAAAAGCGATGCAAATTCAAAATGCTTTAGGTTCTGATATTATGATGGCATTTGATGAATGCCCACCATATCCGGCAACACCTGAATACATGAAAAATTCCGTGGAGCGGACAAGCAGATGGGCTGAACGCTGTTTAGAAGCACATTCAAGAAAAGAGACCCAAGGGTTATTTGGCATTGTGCAAGGCGGAGAATATGAAGAGTTTCGAAAGCAAAGTGCAAAAGACCTGGTCTCACTAGATTTCCCAGGGTATGCAGTTGGCGGTCTTTCTGTTGGAGAACCAAAAGAAGTGATGAACCGTGTCTTAGAGTTTACAACACCATGGCTTCCGGAGAATAAGCCACGGTATTTAATGGGGGTTGGCTCGCCGGATTCCTTAATAGATGGGTCTATTCGTGGCATTGATATGTTTGACTGTGTGTTGCCTACACGTATTGCCAGAAACGGTACAGTCATGACAAGTGTTGGCCGATTAGTAGTTCGAAATGCTAAGTATGCTAGAGATTTTACACCATTAGATCCAAATTGTGACTGTAAAGTATGTAAAAATTATTCCCGTGCTTACATTCGTCATTTAATTAGATGTAATGAAACGTTCGGTATAAGGCTTACTACTTACCATAATCTATATTTTCTGTTAAAATTAATGGAGAATGTTCGACATGCCATCCGTGAGGACCGCCTAGGTGATTTCCGTGAAGAATTTTTTGAACAGTATGGGTTTAATCGACCTGATGCGAAAAATTTCTAATCTGGTGTTCTTTTGAATTAACATAGAATATTTTGGATGGTTGTAGAATATGTTCTATCAATACCAAATACATAGACAAGCAGTGAAAGGGGTGAAATAAAAATATGGATACACTCGTTCAATTATTACCATTAATAGCGATGTTTGCGATTTTCTACTTTTTGCTTATTCGTCCACAGCAAAAACGCCAAAAGGCTGTACAATCAATGCAGTCAAATCTTCAGAAAAATGATCGTGTCGTAACAATCGGGGGACTTCACGGGATCATTGATTCAATTGATGAAGACAAAGTTGTCATTAAATGTGGTGACGGGTCAAGGTTAACATTTGACCGTAACGCTGTTCGTGAGGTAAAACACGATTAAAAATAAAGCGGAAGTGCTTGTTGGGTACTTCCGCTTTTCATTGTCCAGCTTCAGCTTTTCTTCTATTATGCTCTCTTCCCTGTCATATTAACCCCAATTACTCCTCCTAAGACAGCGATGATAATATATCCAATGTGATAGGACATCTGCTCAATCGAAAAGCTCGTCTGGTACCCCAAAAATTGAACTAGGAATATCAACAACGTAAATAACACTCCTGTACCACCGCCGACAAACCACCCCTTTTGTTTCCCTTTACCACCTGAAACGAATCCCCCAATAAATAGCGCAAGGAAGGAAAGGGTTAAAATTACCCAAGTTAAAGAAGATTCTTGGATTTTAGTAAAACGAAGTAGTAAGGATAAAACAATACTAGATGTTAGAACGATGACAAAGGTCGTTATTACTCCATATAAAATTGCCGCAAACGAGTTTTTTGCCATTTATACGCCTCCTTCAATTCCCATAGAGGTTGTTCAACCCTTATTAAAAACTTATTCGTTCGGACAAATTTTAGAACAAGAAAAGCGGAGGCGCCTGTTAAGCGAAGTCCACTAGTCGCTAGGCGCCGGACAAAGAAAATTGGAAAAACCTTCGTATTATGTTTATGACTCTCAAGGTCAAACTATATAAAGGGTCGACAAAGATGTACGTGATAAGGAGCGATCAAATTGGAAATTTGGACAGTAATTTTGCGGACTTTGTTTCTATATTTGTTGATCGTTATTATCTTTCGATTAATGGGAAAACGAGAGATCGGGGAATTAAGTCTTTTAGATTTGGTGGTTTTTATTATGATAGGTGAGATGGCGGTGGTAGCAATTGAGAAGCCGGATAAGCCGTTACTCATCGCCGTACTGCCAATGATATTATTGCTATTAATTCAGCTTACGCTGTCAATTTTTTCTTTAAAAAGTCAAAAAGTACGCGATGCTGTAGATGGTCAACCGTCGCTCATTATTGATCAGGGACAAATTAATGAAGAAGAAATGAGGAGGCAACGCTATAATATTGATGACCTTTTGACACAATTGCGTGAAAAGGACATTAAAAACGTAGCTGATGTTGAATTCGCCATACTAGAAACAACAGGAAAGCTTTCTGTTTTTGAGAAAGATAAATATAATCAAACAGATCAAGCATTCAACCTTCCTTTTCCGTTAATAAAGGACGGAAAAGTCCAAGAAGACCAGTTAAAGCGAATTCATAAAACAAATTTGTGGTTACGGCAAGAGCTTCGGAAATTAGGGCACAAAGAACTAAAAAATATAACCTATTGTTCGATCGACGATAATGGAAAGTTGTTTGTTGATGTCAAGGATGACAAAAAATAAAAATAAGGCTTCTTCTTTATAAAAGGAGCCTTATCGTTTTTTACTATCTGGAATTAGCATGGCTAAACGAGGGCCAACATAAGGAATTCTATTTATTTCTTCTTTTGACACTAATTTTAAAATAATCAGCAATAAGAAGTACAAAATAGAGGTACCCATAATGGCTATTAAAGTTCTTGTTAAAAGCGATGCATCAATAATGAAATGTGTAAAAATATATCCGCCGAATATACCAGAAGCAACTATCGTTACAATACTTTTAAGATAATCTTTTACATAAAAAGTGTAACTGATTGTTTTAATAATCGTGGCAAAATGCAGAAGAGTGACAAGTAATATTCCTAGTACAATCGCAATGGCTACCCCCATAATCCCAAATTCCGGTCTTGATGCAAATGCAAATATCGCAACTATTTTTACAACAGCACCAATAAGGCTGTTAATCATGGCTGCTTTTGCTAGGTCGAGTGCTTGTAAAGTAGCCTGTAAAGGACCTTGGAAATAAGACAATAAGAAAAAAGGAGCCATTAACTGCACATAGACAGCGGGTTTAGTTGTATTAAACATTAATTCCATGAGCGGTGTTGCAAATACATATAATATCACAATGGAAAGTCCGCCTGTCACTAATGATAACCGTAATGCTTGCTGCAAGCGATGTTCGATGACTAATGATTGCCCTTTGGCAGCAGCTTCACTAATAGCGGGAACTAAAGAAACTGACAAAGATGTTGTAACAAAGGATGGAAGTAAGAGAAGCGGGATTGCATATCCTGTCAGTTGCCCGTATTGCATCGTTGCCAGTGCCGTTGCCACACCTGCAATCGCTAAACTTTGGGAAACAACGATGGGTTCGACAAAGTACGAAAGTGATCCAATTAAGCGGCTTCCTGTTGTTGGAAGGGCAATTCTCAGCAAATCATCTAAAGTGCTTTTCCCAGCTTTCATTTGTTTAAAAAAATTGCGGCGAACCTTAATTTGTTTTCTCATTTTAAACATCGTCAGCATAAATAGTAACGATGCCAATTCGCCTAATACGGCGGAAATCATTGCACCTGCTGCCGCAAATTCCACACCATATGGCAATAATGCTTTTGTAATAACGGCCACTAAAGCAATACGAACAACTTGTTCAATTACCTGTGAATAAGCAGCAGGACGCATGTTTTGCAGTCCTTGGAAATATCCGCGTAAAACGGAGGACAATGCGATAATGGGAACAACTGGTGATATCGCTATTAACGGGTAATAGGTTCGTGAATCCGTTAATAAAGTATTTGATAAAATCGGTGCAAGGACGATCATGCCCGTTGTGAAAATAATACTTGTGACTCCGGTAACTGCAAGGGAAACGACGAGAATTTTCTTGATTTTATGGCGGTCACCTAATGTCTCAGCCTCTGCCACTAACTTCGATATGGCAACAGGCAGCCCCAACTGTGTAAGCGTTATGGCTAGGATAAAAGTGGGCACGGCCATCATATACAGTCCGACGCCCTCTTCCCCCATAATTCTTGCAACAACAATTCGATTAACAAATCCCAAAAAGCGGGTAACGAGCCCTGCTAAAATTAAAATTAAAGTTCCTCTTAAAAAACTTTGTTTAAATTGTTTAGACATTTTCGCCCCTACCTTCAAAAATCTAACGATAAACGATACAATAATTTATATGCTGTTAACATGGGCAAGCATGACAAGTTTATCTTTGGTAATCTTAAGGAGGGATAAAAATGGAGGTAGAGAGACATCCTGTAGATTTTTATAAACATCAAGTAGAGCCTGTACTGCAAAGTAAGATGGAAGAGTTTGTATTAATGGGGTATGATCGAGTAACCATCCAAGAGGTATGGGACTGTTTGCATAAAAAGAAATGGAAGAAAAAAGCGGACAAGTTTCTCCATGAGGTTGTTGCTGATATTTTAACACTTAGTGTAGGCGAGTATATGAGCTATTTGACAATCGAAGCCTTCAAAGGCCCTGATTATTTTAGTCAATTTGAAAATGAGAAGTAAACGAGAAATCCGGGTAACAAATTGACATCTGTTACGACATTTTTCTATAATGGACATACTGTTATTATATTTACATAAATAGATTAGTTTTATTTGGAACGGGAGTTAATCCCGTTGTTTTTTCGTGCAGGTTAAGAAAGAATAGAAGCCGCGCATATTGTCGTCTTTTGTTCTTAAAAGGAGGAGCAATTTATGGTTAAAAGAGGACGGATATTAGCATTTTTCCTGATCGTCCTGCTGGTAGGAAATCTGATGGGATTCTCAACAAATGGAATTCTGAAAAACATTAAATTAGGACTTGATCTTCAAGGTGGATTTGAAATTTTATATGATGTGAAGCCTATTAATGCAAATCAAAAGGTCGACCGTGATCTCTTATTAAGCACGGTCAGTGCTTTAAATAAACGGATTAACGTATTAGGCGTAAGTGAGCCTATTATCCAAATTGAAGGAAATGATCGGATTCGCGTTCAGTTAGCAGGCGTGCAAGACCAGGAGAAAGCTCGTGAAATTCTTTCTACACAAGCAAAGCTTACATTTAGAGACGTGTTTGACCAGAAATTGTTGGATGGTGGGGATTTACAGGAAGGCGGTGCTGCTCAATCATTCGATGACAAAAATAGGCCTATCGTCACTCTAACTCTTAAAGATGCTGATAAATTTGGACAAGTTACACAGCAAATTTTAAGCATGAAGCCAAACAACCTTATGGTAATTTGGTTGGATTTCATTGACGGTGTTGACTCGTTTGCAGCAGAATCACAAAAAGACCCTAGTCAACAAAAGTATTTATCGGCTGCAACTGTTAGCCAGGTTTTAAATACGAAAAATGTAATGATTAGCGGGAACTTTACGATTGAAGAAGCAAAGCAATTGGCTGACCTTTTGAATGCCGGATCATTACCAGTTGATTTACATGAAGTGTTCTCAACATCAATTGGAGCATCATTCGGTGAACTAGCCTTACATGATACAATTTTTGCAGGGCTAATCGGTATTGCATTAATTTACTTGTTCATGTTGGTATATTACCGTTTCCTTGGATTTATTGCGGTTGTTGCGTTATCTATCTATATTTGGCTCATACTAGTAGTGTTTGACTGGATGAATGCTGTTTTAACGCTACCGGGAATTGCAGCGTTAATTCTTGGGATTGCTATGGCGGTAGATGCCAACATTCTCACCTATGAGCGGATAAAAGAAGAAATTAGAGCGGGGAAATCAATGATGTCGGCATTTCGAGCCGGTAGTAAACACTCCTTCAGAACTATTCTCGATGCTAACTTAACTTCGATTATAGCAGCGGTTGTTTTATTCTACTACGGTACAAGCTCGGTTAAGGGTTTTGCGACAATGTTGATTATTAGTATCTTGGTTAGCTTTGTAACAGCTGTCTGGGGCTCTAGATTATTATTACAATTATGGGTCAATAGCCGTTTCTTAAATAACAAAGTTAGCTGGTTTGGCGTGAAAAAGAGCCAAATTCGTGATATTCATGAATATAACGAAGAAGAACTTGTTGTTCGAGGTCCATTAAGAAACGCTGACTTTATCAAACATCACAGGATCTATTTTATGGTGTCAGGGGCCATGACTGTCATTGGTATAATTGCCCTTTTAACAATGGGTCTCAACTTAGGGATTGATTTTGCGAGTGGTACAAGGATTGAAATTCAAGCACCTAATCATCAGTTAACGAAAGACGTATTAACGAAGGAATTTGATGAATTAGGGTATAAGATTGAGGATATTACATTAGCAGGTAATAATAATGAAATGAGCATATCTCGTTTTGTTGGTGTCCTTTCCAAAGAGGAAGTTGCCAAAGTAAAAGCCCATTTTGTTGATAAATACGGTGTTGAGCCAAACATCAGTACAGTATCACCAACTGTAGGTAAGGAACTTGCTAAGAATGCTTTCAAAGGAATTATGTTTGCATCCCTTGGTATTGTCCTTTATGTAGCCTTCCGTTTCGAATGGTATTTCGGGTTTGCGACGATTGTTTCGCTATTACATGATGCATTTTTAATTATCACCATCTTCAGCATTTTAAGAATTGAGGTTGACTTGACATTTATCGCTGCGGTTCTTACGGTCGTCGGTTTCTCGGTACACGACACGATTGTTACGTTTGACCGAATTCGCGAAAATATGAAAATAAAGAAACGTGTGAAAACCTATGATGATTTAGCGGAAATTGTCAATAAAAGTTTGATCCAGGTGATGGCCCGTTCTATCAACACGGTTTTAACCGTTTTAATTGCATCGGGAGTACTTTGGATTTTTGGAGCGGAATCGATCAAAAATTTCTCATTAGCTTTATTAGTTGGTTTAATAGCTGGCGCGTATTCTTCCATCTTCATTGCTGCGCAGCTTTGGTTAGTTATGAAGGCTAAAACACTTGGTAAAACGAAAACAAAACCAAAGGATAAAGAAAAAGATTATGATCCTGAACCACAAGTTTAAGGGAAAACAGAGAAAAATCGGCATAATGCCGATTTTTTTTTGTCCAGTTGCAAAGAAATTTTATCTCTTAAATAGGGTAATCTACTCATATAGATTTTCCCGAGGTGATGATGTGGAAACAAACGAAAGATTTCGACAGGCGGAACGTGCAGCTGTCGTTGGGGCAATTGGGAATGTCGTGTTAGCCATTGTAAAAGGGATCCTTGGAGTAATGGGAAACAGCCGTGCCCTTGTCGCGGATGCAGCCAATTCGGCATCGGATGTTTTAGGTTCGATTGCGGTATTTGTAGGGTTAAGGGCTGCCAAACAACCACCCGATAAAGAACACCCTTACGGTCACGGGAAGGCAGAATCGATTGCAGCGATCATTGTTGCTGTATTGCTTTTTATAGTTGGAGTTGAAATGGGAAAAGGGTCAATTGAAGCATTTTTCCACCCAATATCTGCTCCGAATATGTTAGCAGTATATGGCGCCTTGATTTCAATCCTTATTAAAGAAATGTTATTTCGATATACATTTCGAATTGGTAAAAAAGTTAAAAGTGATGCAATCGTTGTCAGTGCCTATGACCACCGTACTGACGTTTTTTCCTCGCTTGCAGCCCTTATTGGAATTGGAAGTGCGTTAGTAGGGGAAAGATTCAATGTTCCTTGGCTCAAGTATGCAGATCCGTTGGCCGGGGTATTAGTATGTTTATTAATTTTAAAAATGGCATGGACGGTTGGGTCGGAATCAATTGTAAACACGATGGACCGTGTTTTACAGGAGGATGAAACGGAAGAACTGCGAAAAACGGTTGAAACGGTTCCTGATGTTAAAAGGATCAACGAGCTTTTTGCAAGGGAACATGGACATTATGTCATCGTTGATATTAAGATCGCCGTAGATCCGTTTATAACTGTTGAAGAAGGTCATCGGGTCGGGAAAAAGGTTAAAGAACAGTTGCTGAAGTTGAATAATGTTTATAATGTTTTTGTGCATATCAACCCCTATGCACCAGAATAATCGATTGGAGGTTCAATAATATATCCATTTGCCACTACTTTACCTTTTTTGTATAATTAACAGGTTAAGGAGTGGTATTTTTGTTACAGTCAAAATCACGTTGGATCATACAAGATTGTGATCGAATTCTATCAGAAGCATTATCAAATGAACTTAATATATCACCTCTTGTTGCAAATTTATTAGTAAATAGAGGAATTGTAACAGCAGAAACTGCAAATCAGTTTTTAAATAAAGATGCAGCGAACTTTCATGATCCGTTTTTACTGGATTCAATGGATATTGCCATTGCAAGAATTGAAACGGCAATTGAAAACAATGAAAAGATTCTTGTGTACGGTGACTATGATGCGGATGGAGTATCAAGTACAACGGTTATGGTTCGAGCATTAGAAGAAAAGGGAGCAAGGGTAGATTTTTATATCCCTAATCGTTTTACAGAGGGGTATGGCCCGAATGAGGCTGCTTTTAGATGGGCAGGTAATGAAGGCTATACTGTAATCATTACGGTCGATACGGGAATTTCTGCAATACACCCGGCAAAGATTGCAAAAGAGTTAGGAATCGATTTAATTATTACTGACCACCATGAAGTGTCACCAGAATTACCGGAGGCATTTGCGATTATACATCCGCGAAAACCGGGCGGCCATTACCCTTTTGGTGAACTCGCTGGGGTTGGAGTTGCCTTTAAAGTAGCCCATGCTTTATTAGGGAAATTACCGAAGCATTTGCTTGAATTTGCGGTAATTGGTACGATTTCAGACTTAGTTCCGTTAAAAGATGAAAATCGTTTAATTGCTAGTTTGGGATTAAAAGCGATGCAGAATACAACCAATCCAGGACTACGAGCTCTTCTTAAAATAGCGGGAATGGAAGACAAGGAAATTAATGAAGAAACAATCGGTTTTGCAATTGGACCAAGGATTAATGCGGTTGGACGACTAGGATCAGCTGATCCTGCAGTCGAATTGTTAATGACTGATTCTAAGGAAGAAGCTGAAATGATCGCGGCTGAAATAGATGAAATCAATCGTGATCGCCAAACACTAGTAAATGAGATCACAGAAGCAGCAATCGCCGAGGTTGAAAAACATTTTCCTCTGGAAGAAAACAAGGTGTTAGTGATCGCGAAAGAAGGCTGGAATCCGGGCGTTATTGGTATTGTTGCTTCGAGGCTTGTTGAAAAATTTTATCGACCAGCAATCGTTTTAAGCATTGATAGGGAGAAAGGTGTCGCAAAAGGATCGGCAAGAAGTATTGAGGGATTTGATTTGTTCGAAAATCTATCTACATGCCGTGATATTCTTCCGCACTTTGGCGGCCATGCAATGGCAGCGGGAATGACATTAAAATTAGAAGATGTTGAAACACTAAGAAACCGATTAAATCATTTAGCTAGTGAGATATTAACAGAAGAGGACTTCACCCCATTAATGAACGTCGATATAAGATGTTCATTGGATGACGTGAGTGTTGCAACGATTGAAGAAATGCTGCAATTAGCACCATTTGGGGTTGGCAATCCCAAACCGCTTGTCTGTTTAGAGGACGTTTCCTTACAACAAATTCGAAAAATTGGCAGTGGAATGAACCATTTGAAGGTTATTTTTGAAAAAGACGGACAGGTTTTGGATGCAGTCGGATTTGGGTACGGATACTTGGCTGATGAAATCTCACCATTGTCAACCGTTAAAGTAGTCGGTGAATTATCGATCAACGAATGGAATGGCTTTAGAAAGCCGCAATTAATGCTAAAGGATGCAGCTGTCGAGGAATGGCAATTATTTGACTTAAGAGGAAAAAAGGAAATTAATAAGCAACTTCAAAATTCTAAACTAACATCGGAAACGTTGATTGCATTTAGGGAAGAGACAATTGCCCGCTTACAATTAGAGGATTGGAAACATCAAATTGTTCTCGTTCAAGATTTAAAATCAATCGATCAAGTTAAAAATAGTAGTAAATCGCTTGTCATATTAGATTTGCCTTATGAATCAAAACTATTGGAAGATCTTTTACAGCAGGCAATGCCTGAACGAATATATGCGGTATTAGACCATAAAGATGAGCATTTTTTTAGTACATTACCTACCCGAGATCATTTTAAATGGTATTATGCTTTTTTATTAAAGCAACAGCCATTTGATGTTAAGAAATATGCAGATGCACTTTCGAAGAAAAAAGGTTGGTCAAAAGAAACGATTCATTTTATGACGCAGGTGTTTTTTGATTTAGAATTTGCTAAAATAGAAAATGGTCTGATTACACTTGTCGAAAATCCAGCTAAAAGGGATTTTGAATCATCAAAAACTTATAATCAAAAACAAGAGTTATTAAAGATGGAAGCAGAACTAGTATACTCTTCTTATCAATCTTTAAAGGAATGGTTTGATAGAGTGATTAAAACGTCCTGTATAGTAGAGGAGGAAGTCGTAATATGAACTACAAAGATTACATCGCATTAGTACCAGATTGGCCTAAAGAAGGAATTCAATTTAAAGATATTACACCATTGATGGATCATGGTCCTGCCTTTAAAAGTGCGGTAGATGATATAGTTGCCTATGCAAAAGATAAAGATATTGATGTTATTGTTGGTCCAGAGGCTCGCGGATTTATTGTCGGATGCCCTGTTGCTTATGCATTAGGAATTGGCTTTGCCCCGGTTCGTAAAGAAGGAAAACTTCCAAGAGAAGTGATTCGCGTTGAGTACGGACTTGAGTACGGGAAAGATATATTAACCATGCACAAAGATGCGATAAAACCAGGACAAAGAGTTTTGATTGTCGATGATTTGCTGGCAACCGGTGGTACAATGGATGCATCCATTCGATTAGTAGAACAGCTTGGCGGAGTTGTGGCCGGCTTAGCGTTTTTAGTTGAATTAACTTATTTAGATGGTCGTTCTAAGCTTAAAGGGTATGATGTTTTAACTTTAATGGAATATTAATTATTTATTTTTTCGCAAGGAGTACTCACAGAGTGCTCTTTGTTTTTTGATTTTTTATCAAATCACTTTACATTACGGCCTTATTTAAAGATAATAGATTAAATAAGGAATTTTTCTATTCGGATAGAATATTAGGTGATCGATTTTATGGCTAACGAACAAGTACTTACAATAGAACAAGTATTAGACCTTGCAGGACGCTATTTGCCAAAGGAAGATGTAGCGTTTGTTGAAGCTGCCTATAAATATGCAGAAGCTGCCCACAGTGAACAATATCGGAAATCGGGAGAACCCTATATTATACACCCTATTCAAGTTGCCGGGATTTTAGCGGAGCTTGAAATGGACCCTGTTACAGTTGCTGCAGGGTTTCTTCATGATGTTGTTGAAGATACAGAGGTAACTTTAAAGGATTTGGAAGTTGCATTCAATAAAGAAGTTGCGATGTTAGTTGATGGTGTTACAAAGCTTGGTAAGATTAAGTATAAATCCAAAGAAGCACAGCAAGCCGAAAACCATCGCAAAATGTTCATCGCAATGGCTCAAGATATACGGGTCATCCTAATTAAGCTTGCAGACCGTCTCCATAATATGAGAACATTGAAGCATTTGCCTCCAGAAAAGCAAAGGCGTATATCAAATGAAACGCTTGAGATATTTGCACCCCTTGCCCATCGACTTGGTATTTCAACAATCAAATGGGAACTTGAAGATACTGCATTAAGGTACTTGAATCCACAGCAATATTATCGAATCGTGAATTTGATGAAAAATAAACGTGCAGAACGCGAAAACCAGGTCCATGAAGTTATCGATGAAATTCGCAAGCGGTTGGATGAGGTTCATTTGAAGGCCGATATTTCCGGTCGTCCGAAACATATCTATAGCATTTATCGGAAAATGGTCCTTCAAAATAAACAATTTAACGAAATTTATGATTTGTTGGCAGTTCGGGTTTTAGTTGAAAGCATTAAAGACTGTTATGCCGTTCTCGGTGTTATTCATACGTGCTGGAAACCAATGCCAGGTAGGTTTAAGGATTATATTGCGATGCCAAAGGCTAATATGTATCAATCCTTGCATACGACAGTCATAGGTCCCAAAGGCGACCCATTAGAAGTTCAAATCCGAACAACTGAAATGCACCAAATCGCTGAATACGGGATTGCAGCCCACTGGGCTTATAAAGAAGGGAAGCAAATTACACAAAACCGAGAGAATCTCCAAGAGAAGATGACGTGGTTCCGTGAAATTCTTGAATGGCAGCAAGATACAAACGATGCAGAAGAATTTATGGAATCATTAAAAATTGATTTGTTTTCGGATATGGTGTTTGTGTTTACCCCTAAAGGCGATGTTTATGAATTACCTAGGGGCTCTAACCCAATTGATTTTGCTTACCGAATTCACACGGAGATTGGAAACAAAACGATTGGTTCGAAAGTGAACGGGAAGATGGTACCGCTCGACCATGTGTTAAAAACGGGTGATATCATTGAGATTTTAACATCAAAGCAATCATTTGGACCTTCCCAGGACTGGATTAAGATCTGCCAAACCTCACAGGCTAAAAATAAAATTAGGCAGTTTTTCAAGAAACAACGTCGTGAGGAAAATGTTGTCAAAGGGAAAGAGTTAGTTGAAAAAGAAATTTTAAAACATGACTTTGAACTGAAAGAAGTATTAACAGCGGAAAACCTGAACCGCGTTGCTGAAAAATTTAATTTTACCAACGAAGAAGATATGTATGCTGCGGTTGGTTATAACGGAATTACCGCTGCCCAAATAGCAACAAGATTAACAGAAAAGCTTCGCCGTAGAAAAGATCAGGTTCAGCTTGAGGAATCGCTGTTAAAAGCTGTTTCCGAGGTAAAAAGTATACCACATAAGAAGAAAAAAGATACAGGTGTCGTTGTAAAAGGCGTTGATAATCTATTAGTAAGATTATCAAAATGCTGTAATCCTGTACCTGGGGATGAAATCTTAGGATTCATTACAAAAGGGCGGGGTGTATCTGTGCACCGCACTGACTGTCCGAATATTCATACTGAGGAAGCGAAGGAAAGGCTCCTTGAAGTAGAATGGGAGGGCGGTGGTGAGGGCGGTAAAATGTACAATGTCGATATTGAAATCACCGGTTTTGACCGCCGCGGTCTTTTAAATGAAGTGCTTCAAGCAATAAATGAGGCAAAAACAAATATTACGGCAGTATCAGGTCGAACGGACCGAAATAAAATCGTTACAATCGATATTTCGATTCCAATTCAAAACGTAAATCATTTACAAAAAATTGCTGATCGAATAAAATCAATCCCTGATATTTATTCTGTACGGAGAATTATGCAGTAGGAAATAAAAAACGTAAGGCGGCCGCTAACTGAATGGCCGCCTTTTTACATAAGGAGTTGTCTACCACAATGAGAGTTGTTATTCAGAGAAGCAAACAAGCAAGTGTCCAAGTGAATGGAGAAATTGTCGGGAAAATCGAGAAAGGTTTGGTACTTTTAGTTGGCATAACTCATTCAGATACAATTGAAGATGTTAATTATATAGCTGAAAGGATAGTGAACCTTAGAATTTTTGAAGATGAAGAGGATAAAATGAATTTATCATTGCTCGATGTTGGTGGAGCTATTTTGTCAATCTCGCAGTTTACTTTATATGGGGATTGTCGTAAAGGAAGAAGACCTAACTTTATGGAAGCCGCTAAGCCGGAGTATGCGAATGAGCTTTATGAAAAATTTAATGAACGCTTGAAGTCAAAAGGTGTCCAAGTTGAAACAGGGATATTTGGCGCAATGATGGATGTTTCCTTAATCAATGACGGACCTGTTACGATCATCCTTGAAGGTAAATAAATTAGAGTAAATAAGTCGCTAAATCAAATTTTCCTTCACAAGTAATTATTTAGTAAATTGTGGGCAAGATATTACAAGACTAACTAAATAATTAGACGTGTCAATGAAGGGAATGAAGATGGTGCGATATAGCGCAAAAGGAGAACTGACAGGGAATCCGGCAAATCAATTATTTGGTGTTGATTTTCATGATTTTATGCAAAAAGAACAATCTGGAACGAGTATGGAAATTGCCCAAGAATTTGGAGTAACGCTGCGAACAGTTAAAGATTTGAAAAAGCGGCTTGAAAGAAATTAATCTTGACAAGACTGCTATTCATCCAATAAGATTGTAATTAATGCGAAAATATTATCGAAAAAAATCGATACTACATATTTAAATTTTTTGAACCTATAACGGAGAAAAGTAATTAGGATTACACATGGATAGAGAGGAAATGCCATAGGCTGAAAGCATTTCTCTATGATGACTTAATGAAGAACACTCAAGAGGTTCCACTCTGAAATAAACTATAGTAGGAGCTGGACGTGTCAGGCGTTATCTGAACAAAGTGGAAAAGCATATGGATTTAATTTTTTTGCTTTTCAACTAGGGTGGCACCACGGGTAAACTCTCGTCCCTACATTTAATGTAGGGGTGGGGGTTTTTTTGTACTGATATAAAGTTTAAAATTTTATTGGTAATCAGTATAGAAAGGACATCAAGGGCCTTCAGGTCATACCTTTAGGTACTTCCGCCATTGTGGGCGGCAAATCGTGTCTTTCTAATTTTTCGAATTCAAATTTTATTGTTCGGGAGGCTAAAACAGTTTCAAAAAAAATACACAAAACTATATAAACCTCTAAAATACTTCCAAAAATATACTTTTCCAAGGAACGTTTGTTTCTATTTATGATATAATTATCTATATCATAATAACAGAGGTTGATAAAAATGAAAGTGACTCGCACAGGTCTATTATTCATTGAAAATAAGGCTGATGAAAAAGAGTTATTTAATTTAATGGCTGTGTTTTCTTCCGCCATTCGTTTTTCGTTTAACCGACTTCTTGATGGGAAGAAAGCCGATGAATTAATTAAACAGGTCAATGCACAATTCAAATTAAATAAACGCTTTGCTGAAGATGCTGTGTTACAAGCGCAGGCTATTATTACAAGCCAAAAGGAACTACTGCCCTCACGTATCGAAGGTATTCAAGCTAAAATTAAAAAGACTGAAAAGAAATTGGATCTTTATATGTCAGGAAAACTAAAACCTAAAAAGGTTTCGTTAGCGGTTTGTCTAAAAGGTTTACATTCCAGATTAGAAAAACTAAAAGAAAAGGAAAAGGAACTGCTTAAACATCAAGAACACAATTCAATTCCAACCGTCATTTTCGGTGGAAAACGTAACTTTTTTGACCGAATGGAAAACAAAATTTCGAAAGAGAAATGGAAGGAAATTCGTTCTAATACCCTTTATTCTCGTGGAGATAAATCCAAAAAGGGAAATTTGAATACACGTATCGTTTGGAACGAAACAGATCATCAATTTTATCTTGAAGTCGCGAATCCACTTCTAGCAAAAGAAGGCAAACATAGCCCAAGATTACTATTTAAATTGAATATACCTGATAAGTATTTCGATGAAATCGTCAATGTTGTGATGCCGAATATAGCAGGGGCTACTCCTAATGGAAAATCCATCGAAGAATACAATGTGTATTCTATTGAATTAAAACGTAAGAATAAAAAGGTGTACGTGCATATTACACACGATATCAACACTTTAGGTTCAATGTTGAAATGGGACGAAAAGATAACCTCTGATATTGTGGCAGGAATTGATGTGAACATTGATAAAATTGCTGTTTCTATTTTGACAAAACAAGGGAATTTACTTGAAAGTAAAACCTTTTACTGTCACGAAATGGAATATGTGAAAAGTAACCGCAGGACAAATATTGCAGGCGAATTGGCAAAAGAAATAATGGATTACCTTCTTTCTTGGAATGTCGGTGCTTTCGTTTTAGAAGATATAAAAATAAAACAGGATCATGATACAAATCGTCGAGTTAATCGATTAACTCATTCTTTTGCGAAAACCAAAATGCAAAAAGCGTTAATTTTAAGAGGAGTAAAGTTTGGATTTAAAATTAAAATGGTCAATCCAGCTTATACATCTGTGATCGGACGTTTTAAATACACCAAAATGTACGGATTATCTGTTCATGAAGCAGCTTCTTTCGTGATTGGAAGAAGAGGTCTTTATTTTGAAGAAAAACTTCCAAAAGAAGTATTAAAACAAATACAAAACGTTGTGAAACCGCATTTAGTTAAAACTCTCGGGACAATGGAAGTATCCGAGAAAAAAACAAAAACAGGTAAGCAGCGAAGAAAATATATTGGGATGCTTTTAAATAACATTGACACATTTAAAGAAAATCATATTTGGAAATTATGGAATGTTATTCATAAAACATTACGATTAGAGAACCATGTATTTAAATTGAAGGAGGTGTAAACCTCGGTTACTAAAGTAGACCTTGCGAAAGGCTGACCTAGAAGGAATGGTCTTTCGTATTGCTGGCTCTAACAGAGCACCGCAGGTTGTTTTGCACATCTGGTGCATGACAGAGGTTAGATCCCTCTCCTGACGGAATGACGTGAGAATCGTCACAGAAGTCCCAGTTTCTTGGTTCGGGGGCGAAGGTACCACTATAAAAAATAAATGATAGTTTTTTATAGATTTTAGTAACCAGGGAAAAAATATGGCGATTAATATTCCACGCGGTACGCAGGATATCCTACCAGGTGTAGTTGAAGAATGGCAGTATGTGGAACAAAAAATGAGAGAAATTACGAAACGATATAATTATAGCGAAATTCGTACACCGATTTTTGAACAAACAGAGCTGTTCCAAAGAGGTGTAGGTGAAACGACAGATATTGTTCAAAAAGAAATGTATACATTCGAAGATCGTGGTGGTCGCAGCATGACATTGCGTCCGGAAGGGACTGCTCCAACTGTTCGATCTTATGTTGAAAATAAAATGTATGGAGACCCCAACCAGCCAACGAAGCTATTTTACATAGGTCAAATGTTTCGCTACGAACGCCCACAAGCAGGCCGTTGGCGCCAATTCGTCCAATTTGGGGTAGAAGCCCTTGGCAGTAATGACCCTGCGATTGACGCAGAGGTTATAGCGCTTGCTATGGATGTATACCGGGAACTGGGCCTAAAACATTTAAAGCTTGTGATTAACAGCCTAGGGGATCTTGAAAGCCGAAAAGAGCACCGTAATGCTTTAATAGCCCATTTTAAACCAAGAATCGGTGAGTTTTGTTCAGATTGTCAAAGCCGACTTGAGAAAAACCCAATGAGAATTTTAGACTGTAAAAAAGACCGTGATCATGAATTGATGAAATCGGCTCCATCCATTTTAGATTATTTAAACGAGGAATCGCAAGCCTTCTTTGAAAAAGTAAAAATGTATTTAACAGACATAGGTGTCGAGTTTGAAATCGATTCACGTTTAGTGCGTGGCTTAGATTACTATAATCACACTGCCTTTGAAATCATGAGTGATGCAGAAGGTTTTGGTGCGATTACCACTTTAATGGGTGGAGGACGTTATAATGGCCTCACTGAAGAAATTGGCGGCCCAGCAACACCGGGAATTGGCTTTGCGCTAAGTATTGAGAGATTACTTTTAGCCTTAAAAGCCGAGGGTATTACTCTGCCGATTGAAAAAGGACTTGATTGCTATCTTGTTGCCCTTGGAGATTCGGCCAGAGACAAATCGGCTTCTCTTTTATATGAATTAAGAAAAGCGGGGTTCACAGCTGATAAGGACTACCAGGATCGCAAATTAAAAGCTCAATTTAAAGCGGCGGACCGTCTGAATGTTAAATATGTTGCAGTGCTTGGTGAAGACGAGCTTGCTAAAAATGTAATTAATGTAAAAGACATGGCAACTGGTACACAAGAAGAAGTTCAGCTGTCAAACTTTATCGAATATTTACTTGAAAGAAGTTAAGGAGGATTTAGGAATGTCAGAGTTAGGAAGAAGTCATTATTGTGGTGAATTACGTGAAGAGCATGTTGGTGAGTCCGTTCAATTAAAAGGCTGGGTTCAAAAAAGACGTGACCTTGGTGGTCTAATCTTTTTAGATTTAAGGGACCGTACAGGGATTATCCAAGTTGTTTTTAGCCCGGAAGTTTCAGGTGAAGAAAATGTTAAAATTGCTGACCGTGTAAGAAGTGAGTATGTTTTAGATATTAAAGGAAAAGTTGTTGCACGTGCGGAAGGTACTTTTAATAATAAAATTCCAACTGGAACAATTGAAGTTTTAGCTGAAGAAATAGCGATTATTAATGCATCCAAAACACCGCCATTTATGATTGAAGACGATGTTGATGCATCTGAAGAACTTCGCTTGAAATATCGTTATCTTGATCTACGCCGTCCGGAAATGTTTAATACATTAAAGATGCGTCATCAAGTTTCTACAACAATCCGTAATTTCTTAGACCAACACGGATTTTTAGATGTAGAAACACCAATTTTAACAAAAAGTACTCCTGAAGGGGCACGTGACTATCTAGTACCAAGCCGTGTTCATGAAGGTCAATTTTATGCGTTGCCACAATCACCACAGCTGTTCAAACAGCTATTAATGGTTTCAGGTATTGATCGTTATTATCAAATCGCACGTTGTTTCCGTGATGAGGACCTTCGTGCCGATCGTCAACCTGAGTTTACACAAGTTGATATTGAGACTTCATTTTTAGATAAAGAAGATTTAATTGCCTTAATGGAAAAAATGATGACATTAGTGCTTAAAGAAGTAAAAGGCGTTAACATCCAAACTCCATTCCCTCGGATGACTTATGACGAAGCAATGTCACGTTACGGATCTGATAAGCCGGATACACGTTTCGGTATGGAGCTTGTGGATGTCGGCGAATTAGTAAAAGATACTGAGTTTAAAGTATTTGCCAATGCAATTTCAGGCGGCGGACAAGTTAAAGCGATTAACGTAAAAGGTGCTGCTGAAAAATACTCTAGAAAAGATATCGATGCGTTAATGGAATATGTAAGCCGTTACGGAGCAAAAGGGTTGGCTTGGTTTAAAGTGGAGGAAGATGGCTTGAAAGGTCCGATTTCTAAGTTCTTCAATGAAGACCAACAAGCTGGAATTCAAAAAACTCTTGAGGCAGAAGTTGGAGACTTACTTTTGTTAGTAGCTGATTCCAAGCAGGTTGTTGCAGATAGCTTAGGCGCTCTTCGCGGGAAGCTTGCAAAGGATTTACAATTAATCGATGAAAACAAATTCAATTTCTTATGGATTACGGATTGGCCGCTCTTAGAGTTTGATGCGGATGCTGGCCGTTATTTCGCAGCGCACCATCCATTCACAATGCCGGTGCGTGAAGATTTGCCATTATTAGAAACAAATCCTGGTCAAGTTCGTGCACAAGCCTATGACATCGTCTTAAACGGCTACGAGCTTGGCGGCGGTTCTTCACGTATTTATGAGCGTGATATTCAAGAAAAAATGTTCAAAGTTCTAGGAATGCCTGAAGAGGAAGCTCGCGAACAATTTGGCTTCTTATTAGATGCGTTTGATTATGGAACACCTCCACATGGTGGTATAGCGATTGGACTTGATCGTTTTGTTATGCTTCTTGCTGGACGCACAAATCTTCGCGATACAATTGCGTTCCCGAAAACTGCAAGTGCAAGCGACATTATGACAAATGCACCAAGTCATGTTAGTCATGATCAATTATTGGAATTGAATTTACAGGTTAAACTATAAATCATATTGATATTAAAACATCAATATGTTAAGATTTAAATACAAAGTCCTGAGGTGCACGTTATTTAACCTATTCGTTTTGACCGAACATATTAACTAGGGGAGCTTGGAGTTTTCTAGTTACGTACATGCCTCAATCGGAAGCTGGCATTTCCGCCGCCCGGAGGAAGTACAAAGGCCTGAAATAGAGCACCCACCTGCTTTAAGCGGGTTCAAAACAAAGGCCGAGTGACGACACAAACGGGACTTTCATACTTAAGAATGATAACCCTAAGCATAGAGTTGCTTAGGGTTTTTTATGCAAATTAATATTCCGCAAGTCGAATATTTTTAACCAAGAATATTGTTATTCAGTTGATTACCAAGTAAAATTATAGGAAAAGTAAACCTGAATGAAACGAATCAATTTAGGATAAAACATTACTAATTCATACGTTTTGGAGAGTGAAAACATTGCTACATCAATTTTCTAGAAATGAACTTGCCTTTGGTAAAGAAGGATTGGATTTATTAAAAAATACGACTGTTGCCGTCTTAGGTATTGGCGGTGTCGGCTCTTTTGCAGCAGAGTCATTAGCACGTACAGGGGTGGGCAGATTAGTTTTAATAGATAAGGACGATGTCGATATAACGAATGTTAACAGACAGTTAATTGCTCTATTATCAACGATTGGAAAATCGAAGGCAGAACTGATGAAGGAACGCATTGCTGACATTAATCCAGAGTGTGAAGTTATTGCCTTAAAAATGTTTTATACGGAAGAAACATACGAAGAAATTTTTAATTATGGGTTGGATTTTGTCATTGATGCATCAGATACAATTATTTATAAAATCCATTTAATGAAGGAATGTTTAAAAAGAAACATACCGATCATATCAAGTATGGGTGCGGCTAACAAAATGGATCCTACGCGCTTTAGAATTGCCGACATTTCCAAAACCCATACAGATCCGATTGCCAAGGTTGTTCGTCAGAAGCTTCGCAAAGAAGGGATACGCAAGGGTATTCCAGTAGTCTTTTCAGATGAAAGCCCGATTGTCATTCGTGAAGAAATTAGAAAAGAAATTGCTAATGAGAATTCAGCAATTAGAAAGGCAAAAATGCCACCTGCTTCAAATGCTTTTTGCCCTTCAACTGCAGGCTTAATCATGGGAGCATATGTAGTTCAACAAATTTTAAAAGATATTAAAATCGATAGGGTAGCTCCGGAATAGGAAAAGCGGAAGCGCTGGACAAAAAATGAGGCTGAATGTTCAGCCTCATTTTGCAATTTGTCCAAAATCATCATTGTTAAGATTGTTTGGATCAGTAAACGAAACCATCCGTCTGGCTCTATCCATTATTTGTACAAGAGCTTGATAATCCTCTTGAATAACGATATTTTCCTGCTTTAATCGCTGTAACGTTCTTTCTATTTTTTCTTTTTCCTCTAACAAGTGTCGATTTTCTCTGTTAAGTCTTTCATTTTCAGACTGTAAAATTTGAGAATTCATTCCTAAATTTTTTACTGAATAAAGATAGGAAATCACGGAATCTAAATTAATTTCGTTCGCAAATTCTTCCTTTATTTCTACTTGT
This sequence comes from Schinkia azotoformans, assembly GCF_035811335.1. NCBI lineage: Bacteria > Bacillati > Bacillota > Bacilli > Caryophanales > Bacillaceae > Schinkia > Schinkia azotoformans. The sequence goes on along the minus strand of NZ_JARSMD010000015.1, from coordinate 123,620 downwards.
CTAGTTAATAGCTCATTGGTTGTATTGATATTATTATATGTTGTGTAATCGAATACGGTTTCCACCGTTTTTGCTTGTGCGGGGGCAGTCGTTTGCGCTGGGACCGATACTTCATTCACCATAGATTGGTGGTTGTGATTAATATATTGCTGTGATTGCCCCGCTAGAGCTCTTTTCCGATCTTTTCGCTGCTTTTTCGCTAGTTCCATCGCTTGGTAGTATTTCTTGCGTACCTCAGCATTCCAACGGAATCCACAAGCTGCCGATGTTCTATTTAATTTATCACCAACCTCTTCAAAAGCGTTCAACTGTGTACTGCCTTCGCGAATATGCCGTAATACCGTCTCTGCTAAAAGCAGGTCATCTTCATGGGACCATGCGTCCTGTCTAATTTTCATATGTTCATCTCCCTAATATCTAGTTTCTAGTAGTTTGCCCAATTGTAATATGATTATACTTTTGCAAACCAATGCTAGTTTTAGGGAATGATATAAAGTAGACTTATCGGTCCTTTTTCTTTTTTAGCTCCTCAAGTCGTTCATAAACCTTTGAAAAGTGCTTTTCTTGTCCGCTTTCCTTTGGGGAATAGTATTGCTTGTCCTTTAATAGATCAGGCAAATACTGTTGCTTTACCCAGGAATTAGGGTAATCATGGGGGTATTTATAGCCTGTGCCATGCCCCATTACGGCTGCTCCCTTGTAATGGGCATCTTTTAAATGGGGTGGAATTTCACCAATCAATCCTTTCCTTACATCTTCAATCGCTACATCTAAAGCTTTATAGGCACTATTTGATTTAGGTGATAGACATAGTTCAATGACTACGTTCGCTAAAGGTATTCTTGCCTCCGGTAAACCTAGGCGTTCGACCGCTTCGACTGCCGCTACAGTATGGACACCGACCTCTGGTGCAGAAAGTCCTATATCTTCGTAGGCAATTACTATTAATCTGCGACAAATAGAAGTTATGTCCCCACCTTCGATCAGTCTAGCTAAATAATGGAGAGCAGCGGAAACGTCACTTCCACGAATGGACTTTTGCAAGCAGGATAAAAGATTATAAAAGATATCACCATGTTTATCATGGGAAAACCCTTTATTTTCAACGCATTCTTTTACTACTTCGATTTCGACCTCTATTTTTCCTGATTTGTTGTTTTTGGATGCACGTGTTACTTCTTCTAGAGTATTTAAAGCTGATCGGGCATCCCCATTTGTTGAAACAGAAATCATTTCGACGGCTTCTTTTGATATTTCGATATTCATTTTTCCTAAGCCGCGCTCTTCATCTAACAAAGCGCGCCATAATAATTCTTCTAGGTCACTTGGCATAAGTGGCTTTAATTCTTTAATTTGTCCGCATCTGCTCCTAATCGCAGGATTTACATCGTGAAATGGGTTTTCTGTCGTAGCCCCGATTAAGGTAATTAATCCGCGTTCTACATGTGGTAAAAGATAGTCTTGCTGTGCTTTATTAAATCTATGAATTTCATCAATAAATAAAATTAATTTACCTTCTGCTTTTGCGATTTCAACCGCTTGTTCTATTTCTTTTTTTCCGGCTGTTGTTGCATTGATACCTTCAAACGGAAAACTAACGGTCCCGGCGATTGCTTTGGCAATCGATGTTTTTCCTACACCTGGAGGCCCGTAAAGCAACATAGAAGGAACATATCCATTTTGAATCATCTTATAAAGTGAAGTACCTTTACCTATCACATGTTTTTGACCGACGATCTCATCTATATTACGAGGTCGCATTCGATAAGAGAGGGGTTCCTCAACTAAGAAATCAAACAGCAATCAAATCACCTCTTTTTTATTGCTCCTTTTAATACTTTATCATATAATTTCATGCTTTTCTTATATTTCATATTTGCTAAATATCGTGCTACAATTACATAATGTGCATTTGATTAGGAGAGAAGGATTTATATGAGAAAATGGTTAGTTTACTTAATTGGGCTGTTAATCATGACCTTAGGTCTTGTTTTGGTGATTGTAGCTAATCTTGGTAGTGCCCCATGGGATGTCCTTCATATCGGCCTTTATAAACAGTTTGGTTTAACGATAGGAAGCTGGTCGATCATTGTTGGTGTATTTGTACTTGGTTCTTCCGCAATTTTGTCAAAAGCTATCCCTAAAATAGGTGCATTTTTAAATATGCTCTTATGTGGAATTTTTATCGACATGTATATGTTAATACCATGGCTTGATACACCGGAAACGATACTCGGTCAATTTATTATGTTGTTAATTGGAATCATCCTTAATGCTTATGGGATGGCTATTTATATTTCAGCAAATGTTGGGACTGGTCCAAGAGATAGTCTAATGTTAGCCCTCATGCAAAGGACAGGAATAAAGGTACAATGGGTTCGACTAATTATGGAGGTTACTGTTTTGGCGGTGGGTTGGATGTTAGGTGGCCCGGTCGGTATTGGAACCGTCATCCTCAGTTTATTAATCGGCCATATAGCCGGATTTGCCCTGCCGCAATGCCAAAAAATGACAGATTATTGGTTGAAGAAGAGACCCGTTGAGGTTATCGAAGATCGTGTGCCAAACAATAGCTTATAACATCAAAAGGCACTTTTAATCATTTCATGGTATAATAGCGGTGACTAAGATGCGTCGGAAATTGTCGTAAAATAACTTCATTCTGTAGAGTTTCCCTATTGCATAAATGACTTGAGGTATACAGATTAGTATATAAATTCAATGGGCTCCAATCTTAGGCTGAATGAAGTTAAAGCCTCCGGCGCAAATATGCCGAGGCATATTTGATAAGGAGTGAAAACTGTGAAAATTTCTACAAAAGGTCGTTACGGGCTGACGATCATGATTGCGTTGGCGAAAAAACAAGGAGAGGGACCTATTCCTCTTAAAAATATCGCAAAAGACCATGATTTATCAGAGCATTATCTTGAGCAATTGATTGCCCCTTTACGCAATGCTGGTTTAGTAAAAAGTATCCGCGGGGCATATGGTGGTTATATTTTAGCAAGGGATGCCGAAAATATTACAGCAGGTGATATTATTCGAGTTCTTGAGGGACCAATTAGTCCTGTTGAAGTTTTGGAGGATGAAGAGCCTGCAAAGCGTGAATTATGGATAAAAATTAGAGATGCGGTAAAAGAGGTACTAGATACAACAACACTTCAATATCTTGCAGATTATGAAGGCGACAACGCTCAAGATGCCTATATGTTCTACATTTAACTTAAAAGTTAAGCCTCCGGCGGATGCCTCAGATTTTCAAAGGTAGTTTTTCGAGCGAGCTCGAAAAAATCTGGGTGCAAATACGCCAAGGCGTATTTGATTAGGTAGGTGAAATTATGCAACAACGAATTTACTTAGACCATGCAGCTACAACTCCAGCTCACCCTGAGGTGGCTCGGGTGATGATGGACTGTATGGTAAATACTTTCGGAAACCCATCAAGTATTCATTCCTTTGGAAGACAAGCGCGACATATAATTGATGATGCAAGGGCTTTTATTGCTAAATCCATTAATGCATCAGAAAATGAAATTATTTTTACAAGCGGTGGTACTGAAGCTGATAATACTGCACTATTCGGGGTCGCTATGGCAAATAAAGAAAAGGGAAATCACATCATAACAACTTCGATTGAACATCATGCTATTTTACACACTTGCAATCAGCTAGAAAAAGAAGGCTTTGAGATTACCTATTTGCCAGTAAATGAATTTGGAGAAATTAATTTAGATGCATTAAAGGCGGCAATTACAGAGTCTACGATATTAGTATCTATCATGTATGGGAATAATGAGGTTGGAACGATTCAACCGATAAAGGAAATTGGTGAATTGCTCTCTGATTCTCCTATAATATTCCACTCTGATGCAGTTCAAGCATATGGCACGCAGCTAATTGACGTTAAAGATTTGCATTTAGATTTAATGTCAGTATCTGCTCATAAAATAAAAGGTCCAAAAGGGATTGGATTTTTATATGCAAAAAATGGGATAAAATTTGTTCCGCGCCAATATGGCGGGGAGCAGGAACGGAAACGCCGTGCTGGAACAGAAAATGTAGCTGGAATTGCTGGCTTTAAAGAGGCTGTACGTCTTGCCCACGATGGATTACAGGGGAAAATTGAGAAATATGAACAATTTAAACATCGGATGGCATCTATTTTCGAACAAGAAAAAATTCAGTTTGAAATCAACGGAGAAGGTGCAAAATCCTCCCTACCCCATGTCTTAAATATTTCATTTTCCGGAACCAATGTTGAATCAATGCTAGTAAATCTTGATTTAGCAGGTATTGCTGCCTCTAGCGGGTCTGCATGTACAGCAGGGTCGATTGAACCTTCCCATGTCCTCGTGGCAATGTTTGGGAGTGAATCAAGCAGAACTACTAATTCAATTCGATTTAGTTTTGGTTTCGAAAATACGTTGGATGAAATTGAAAAAGCGGCATTAAGTATAACGAAAATTGTAAAAAAAATAACAGAACGATAAAAGGGTAGGAGGTGACCAAGTTGAACAATCCTAAAACTCCGGCTGAGACAAGAGTTGTCGTCGGCATGTCTGGTGGTGTTGATTCATCTGTTGCAGCATTGCTATTGAAGCAACAAGGTTATGATGTAATCGGCATTTTTATGAAAAACTGGGATGACACTGATGAAAATGGTGTTTGTACGGCTACTGAAGACTTTAATGATGTTATTCGCGTCTGTAATCAAATTGACATCCCCTATTATGCTGTAAATTTTGAAAAACAATATTGGGATAAGGTGTTTACGTATTTTTTAGACGAATATAAAGCTGGGCGTACCCCAAATCCGGACGTAATGTGTAATAAAGAAATTAAATTTAAAGCTTTTCTAGAGCATGCCCTTACATTAGGTGCGGATTATTTAGCAACAGGTCACTATGCACAAGTTGAATACCGTGATGGCGAATATAAAATGCTCCGTGGTGTGGATGATAATAAAGATCAGACCTACTTTCTTAATCAATTAGGTCAGGCACAGCTTTCTAAAGTTATGTTTCCGTTAGGGCACCTGCCAAAATCGGAAGTCCGCAAAATTGCAGCAGAAGCAGGTTTAGCGACAGCTACTAAAAAGGATAGCACTGGAATTTGTTTTATTGGTGAACGTAATTTCAAAGGATTTTTAAGTAATTACTTACCGGCACAGCCTGGGAAAATGACGACATTAGATGGTGAAGTTAAAGGTACTCATCAAGGCCTTATGTATCATACAATCGGCCAAAGGCATGGTCTAGGAATTGGCGGCTCTGGGGAACCATGGTTTGCGATCGGTAAAAACTTAAAGGAAAACGTTCTTTACGTTGGACAAGGCTTTCATAACGATGCTCTATATTCCGATTCCCTCATCGCAGTTAATGGAAGCTGGGTGAGCGATCGAAAGCCAACTGAACCATTTGTTTGTACAGCCAAATTCCGCTACCGTCAACCGGATATCCCGGTAACAGTGGAAATAATCGAAGAAGATAAAGTTAGAGTAATATTTGGTGAACCGGTTAGGGCGATTACACCAGGGCAATCTGTCGTTTTTTATAATGGTGACGAATGCTTAGGTGGGGCAACCATTGATGCGGTATATAAAAATAATGAACGTTTGACATACGTGTAGGAAGAAGCAAGAGATGGTTCTCTTGCTTCTTAATTTTAGAAGGGGGAGACAAAATGATAGATAAAAATAGCATAGGAATCCAATATATGCAGCAAGGAAAATATGAAGAAGCAGCCCGAATTTTTAATGAAATTCTTGAGCAAGACCCCAATGATCCTATCGCCTATATAAATTTTGGTAATTTACTTGCAGCAGTAGGGGAAAATGTCCGCGCCATCGCCTTTTTTAATAAGGCCATTGAAATCGATGATTCTTTAGCAACTGCGTATTTTGGAGCAGGAAATACATACTACAATCAGGAAGATTATGTGAAAGCTAAGGATAACTTTGAACAAGCGGTAAAGCTTGGGCTTCAGGAAGCAGATGTTTATTTTATGCTCGCGATGTGTTTAGCCCAGCTGGGTCAGGAAAAGTTAGCCTTACCATATTTCCAAAGAGCGATTGAATTGAATGATTTAGATGAAGAAGCCCATTTTCAATATGGTTTATGTTTGGCATTGCTGGAAATGGTTGATGAAGCAATACCTCATTTTGAAAAAACAATCGAATTAAATGATGAGCATCCTGATGCCTATTACAACTTGGGCGTTGCTTATGCTTTCAAAGATCAATCTGAAAAAGCACTTGAGATGTTTGAAAATGCTTTAAACATTCAACCGGACCATTTCTTGGCTGCAAACGGAAAGAAAAATGTTGAGGAATTCTTTCGTAAGCATTAAAGGGGAATAACAATGGAAAAACAGCAATCAATGGATTTAATGGAAGAACAAAAGAAATATATAAAAGGAAAGGTCATTGTTATGATTTTTCACAATGAACAAACATTATATTCAGTTGCGAGAATTCGAATTACCGAGACGAACGAGCAATATGAGGATAAAGAAGTTGTTGTTGCTGGTTATTTCCCATATATACATGAAGATGAGGTCTATACATTTTTTGGTAACCTTCACAACCACCCTAGACACGGGCTGCAATATCAAGTCAACCAATTTCGGAAGGAATTGCCTCAATCAAAGGATGGAATCATCCAATACCTTTCCAGTGATTTATTTGTAGGTATCGGTAAAAAAACAGCTAAAAAAATTGTTGATACATTAGGAGAAAGGGCTATTTCCAAAATTTTGGAAAACCCTTCTGTTTTGACAACGATACCGAAATTGCCTGAGGAAAAAGCAAAATTGCTTTATGATACTTTAAAGCATCACCAAGGGCTAGAACAAATCATGATTTCCCTATCAAATTACGGCTTTGGTCCACAGCTTTCGATGAAAATTTATCAAACCTATAAGGAAGATACACTCGAAATTATTCAAAATAATCCTTATAAAATGATTGAGGATGTTGAAGGAATTGGTTTTGCCAGAGCCGATGAATTAGGACAGGCACTTGGTATATCTGGTAATCATCCAGACCGAATCCGAGCAGGCTGTATCTATATTTTAAACCAGCAATCTATACAAGAGGGTCATGTTTACTTAAAGTTGGAGCCTTTTTTGTTACAAGTTTATAAATTGATTAACGAAAAAGCAAAAGGGAACAAGGTTTCGGAAATCGACATTTCTCGGGAAATAATTGGTCTTGGTGAAGAAGGAAAAATTATCATTGAAGAGGACAGAGTTTATCTGCCATCGCTTTATTTTTCCGAAAAGGGCTTAGTTACAAGCTTAAAGAAAATTACGGAACAGAGTGAGTTTACTGAACAATTTCCTGAATCTGAATTTTTAAAGGCACTCGGAGGTTTGGAGGAAAGATTAAAGGTCCAATATGCGCCTTCACAGAAAAAAGCAATTCAGACCGCTATTTCTTCTCCATTAATGATTTTAACCGGAGGTCCAGGCACTGGAAAAACGACTGTAATTAAAGGGATTGTCGAAATCTATTCGGAGCTGCACGGCTGTTCCTTAAATCCTAAAGATTATGATAAGGATGACGGCTTTCCTATTATCCTTTGCGCCCCGACAGGCAGAGCGGCAAAACGAATGACGGAATCCACGGGTCTTCCGGCTGTAACCATTCATCGTCTTCTTGGTTGGAATGGCTCTGAAGGCTTCAGTCATGATGAAGATAATCCAATTGACGGAAAGCTTGTCATTATCGATGAATTTTCGATGGTTGATGTGTGGCTTGCTAATCAGCTATTTAAAGCGTTGCCTCAGAAAATTCAGGTAATCATTGTTGGAGATGAGGATCAATTACCTTCTGTAGGCCCTGGTCAGGTGCTAAAGGATTTGCTTAGAACTGAAAAGATTGACGTTGTGCGTTTAACAGATATTTATCGTCAATCTGAAGGCTCATCCATTATTGATTTAGCGCACAGTATGAAGGTTGGTGTAATTCCTGAGGATATAGCCAAACCTAAAGTGGACAGAGCCTTTTTTAAATGTAAACAAGACCAAGTGTTGGATGTCGTTCGCCAGGTTAGTGCAAATGCACTAAAAAAAGGATATACGGCTAAGGATGTTCAAGTGCTTGCTCCAATGTATAGAGGCTCAGCTGGTATTGATGCTTTAAATAAAATGCTCCAAAATTTGTTTAATCCAAAAGCTGATGGGCGACGAGAGCTTTTGTTCGGTGAAATAGTTTACCGTGTCGGCGATAAAGTATTGCAGCTTATGAATCAACCCGATGATAATGTATTTAACGGGGACATTGGTGAAATTGTGAGCATCATTTATGCCAAAGAAAATATAGAGAAGCAAGATCAAATCATTATCAGCTATGAAGGAACCGAAGTGTTGTATACAAGACAGGATCTGAATAATATTACCCATGCCTATTGCTGCTCTATCCATAAATCACAAGGTAGTGAATTTCCAATTGTCATTTTGCCGATAGTGAAAGGGTATTATCGGATGCTAAGGAGAAATTTAATTTATACAGCTGTTACTCGTAGTAAAGATTATTTGATTCTGTGCGGGGAAGAGGATGCATTAAGAAATGGCGTGTTGCGCCAAGATGAAGGTTTAAGACAAACGACATTGGCGGAGAAAATTATAGAGCGGTTTGAGGGAACTGATGTCCAAGAACACGGAAATGAAAACATGGAAACATTATCTCCGTATGATTTTATGTAAATTCCGTAATATAAGTATGAGTTGACTAAGGTGGTGCGGTCGACTCAAGTGTATGAATGTTCGAGGGGTGGGGTCCTTATGCGAACGTTCTCGTCGATTAAAGACTTACCAGTTTATGATATAAGTTCTGGGAAGGAACTTGGAAAAGTATTGGATCTTTGTTTCGATAAAATGGGCACTGTAAACGGGTTAATGATGGATACAAAGGGGCTATTGAAAAAAAACAAACTCATACCTCTTTCCCAGATTTTCTCTTTTGGAGCGGATGGGATCATGTTAGCTAATGAACCGGAAGAAGAGCGTATGACTCAAAAGTTGATGGGAATGCATTTTCTTGAAAACGGCCAAGACCGAATCATTGGTAAACCTTTAGTGACAAGCGAAGGTGAAAAGCTTGGATTGGTAGAAGATGTATATTTTAAAGAAGAATTGGGAACCATTGTAGGGTATGAAGTTACAGATGGATTTTTTGCCGATATGACGGAAGGTCGAAAGATTTTTAAATCAAGAAACCCTTTAACTATCGGTGAAAATGTCGTAATCGTTGATCTAAAAGAAAACGAAAATAGATAAGAAATAAAATCATACATGTTGTAAGGAAAGAGGAGTGACAGTACCCTATGATGAAGTGCCCTAATTGTGCCAGTAAAGATATTGGAAAGATCGGTGTGAACCAATATTATTGCTGGAACTGCTTTATTGAATTATCAGTAAACAAAGATCGTTTCTTTACCCATCAAGTGGAAGAAGACGGTACACTCAGTTCATTAGATGATCTTTTTTCGGAAGAGGATTTGCGATTAGAAATGTAAACTTTCTTCTAGGGGTGACGGTTCTTATGAATAAAACAATGACATCGCTACTAGCTTTAGGAATTGGTGCAGCTGCTTATAGTATGAGTAAAGGGAACAATAATATAATAAATGCCCGGACAATGAAGAGAATGCGAAAACGCATCTCCAAGGCTATTTATTAAAAAATAAATGATTTGTAAGGGCTGAGGCTAAATCCTCAGCCTTTTTAACTATATTTAGTAGAAGCACTACTGAATATAGTTAAAGCCTCCGGCAAGCCTTGCGATTTTTAAAGGTAGATTTTCGAGCAAGCTCGAAGAAATCTGGGCACAAATACGCCAAGGCGCATTTGATTAGAAATGGAGTTGGGTGTTTATGGGATTTTCCCGGAGTTATAAATGGTTAATACGGGCCGCTACATTATTAATCGTTTTTTTGTGCATTTTCGTATTTCTTAAGCTGACTCCAATTTGGGAACCCATTTACCGGATCATTTTAACCGTTTTTATGCCAGTTCTTATTTCGGGTTTTATCACCTATTTATTGCTTCCAATAGTGGAAGGACTTTATAACCGGGGAATTCCTAGAACAGTTGCAATTTTAGGCATTTATTTGTTATTTTTCGGAGGAATCGGTTTTGGCCTTTATAAGCTGTTCCCACAAATAATTAAACAATTAAAGGATTTAAGTGAAAATCTTCCATATTTAATGAATACATACCGTACATGGATTGAAGAAATCGATTTTCAAACGAAAAATTTTCCGGAAGAAATTCATACACGTATTGAACAAGGAATTAGCGGTGTTGAAACTGCAGTGAATCAATTCATTTCATCTATTATGACATTTTTGAAAGGATTGCTCAATTCTCTTGTACTTATTGCCCTTATACCGTTAATTGTATTTTATCTGTTAAAAGATATAAGCTTATTTAAAAAAGCAGCATGGTATATGACACCAAGGAAATGGAGAAGAGCAGGAATGGAGTTGTTAAAAGACATTGATGAATCGCTTGGTAATTACATAAGGGGACAGCTGTTTGTTTGTATCATTATTGGTGTTGTAGCCTCAGCGGCACTTTGGATTGCAGATATGAGTTACCCGCTATTATTGGGAAGCATTATTGGGGTGACGAATATTATTCCTTATTTCGGACCGATTATTGGGGCTGTACCAACGATCATTGTAGCCTCGACAATATCTATAAAAATGGTCATTATTGTAGCTATTATTATTGGTATTCTGCAATTCCTAGAAGGAAATATTCTATCTCCATTAATAGTTGGAAAAAGTCTTCGTATGCACCCCGTTGTGATCATTTTAGCTTTACTCGCAGGCGAAGAGATAGGCGGAGTTATCGGTTTGATATTGGCTGTCCCAGTTCTCGCTATTTTGCGGGTGATGGTCACTCATTTAAAACTTAACTTCGAAAAACAAACACAAGAAACTATCGATTAACGTTTGACAAATATTGCAGTATTTGTCTAAAATGGGTTAGTAATGTTTAACTTTATTTTGATTATAACCGAATGATGACGGAACGAAGTAGATTATAGCCCATTTAAAAGAGAAGAGTTTCCCTAGGCTGAAAGGAACTCTAAATGAAGGGTAATCGAACGCTACTCCTGAGTGCTTGGATTTAAAGCTAAGCCGTTTACCGCGTTAAGGTAGTGAAAGGTGATGAAAATTCTCCGAATGGAAGGGATTTTCGTAATCAGGGTGGTACCGCGAGGATAATAGCTCTCGTCCCTGCAGTTTACTGTAGGGATGGGAGCTTTTTTAACTTTATAAAAAATTAATTTTACATAATTAGGAGGATTTAATAATGAAAAAATTAACAGCTGCCCAAATTCGGCAAATGTACTTAGATTTTTTTAAGGAAAAAGGACATGCTGTGGAACCAAGCCGTTCCCTCATTCCGCATGAAGATCCATCATTATTATGGATTAACAGTGGGGTTGCCACATTAAAAAAATACTTTGATGGACGTGTTATTCCTGAGAATCCGCGTATTTGTAATGCCCAAAAGTCCATTCGTACCAATGACATTGAAAATGTAGGGAAAACTGCACGACATCATACATTCTTTGAAATGCTTGGAAATTTCTCAATCGGCGATTATTTTAAAAAAGAAGCGATTGAATTTGCATGGGAATTTTTAACGAGTGAGAAGTGGCTTGGACTTGAGCCTGAAAAACTATCAGTAACCATCCATCCCGAGGATAATGAAGCGTATGATTATTGGTTAAACGATATTGGAATCCCTGCTGAAAGAATCATTCGCATTGAAGGAAACTTCTGGGATATCGGGGAAGGTCCAAGTGGTCCAAATACGGAGATTTTCTATGACCGTGGCGAAGCATTTGGAAATGACCCTAATGACCCTGAGTTATATCCAGGTGGAGAAAATGAAAGATACCTCGAAATCTGGAACTTAGTTTTCTCTGAATTTAACCATAACCCAGACCATACTTATACGCCGCTTCCAAAGAAAAATATTGATACGGGAATGGGCTTAGAGCGTGTAGCTTCTGTCATGCAAGAGGTTCCAACCAACTTTGATACAGACCTTTTTATGCCAATTATTCAGGCAACCGAAGAAATTTCAGGTCAAAAATATAATGAAAGCACTGAAAAAGATGAGGCATTTAAAGTTATTGCAGATCATATTCGTACAGTAACTTTTGCGGTTGGTGATGGTGCCCTTCCTTCAAACGAAGGCCGTGGCTACGTATTACGTCGATTACTGCGCCGTGCTGTTCGTTATGCAAAGAAAATAAATATTAATCGTCCATTTATGTTTGAACTTGTACCAGTAGTTGGAGAAATTATGGTTGATTTTTATCCGGAGGTAAAGGAAAAAACTGAATTTATTCAAAAGGTTATTAAAAACGAAGAAGAGCGATTCCATGAAACATTACATGAGGGTCTAGCTATTCTTTCCGAGGTTATTAAAAAAGCCAAAAGCCAAGGAAGTACTGTTATTCCTGGCGAAGATGCCTTCCGTTTATATGATACATATGGCTTCCCGTATGAGTTGACAGAGGAGTATGCCGAGGAAGAGGGCATGACGATCGACAAAGATGGCTTTAATGTACAAATGGAGAAACAACGCGAGAGAGCTCGTAGTGCACGCCATGATGAAGGCTCCATGCAAGTACAAGGTGGTGTACTTGGAGATATTAAGATTGAAAGTAAATTTATCGGTTATGACCAAGCTGATGCAGAGTCTCTGATTGAAGTTGTTTTACAAAACAATGATTATGTAGAGCATGTACAAACTGGTGATGAGGCCCAAATAATTTTAAATGTGACTCCATTCTATGCTGAATCAGGTGGTCAGATTGCAGACCAAGGATACTTAGTTAACGACGGGCTTACACTACGTGTAAAAGACGTTCAAAAAGCACCAAACGGTCAGCATCTTCATTCCGTTGTTGTTGAAAAAGGCATTTTAACTAAAGGCGTGAAAGTAACAGCAAAAATTGATGAAGTAAAGCGTAATGCGATCATTAAAAACCATACGGCAACACACTTGCTGCACCAAGCGTTAAAGGATGTTCTTGGCAACCATGTTGCACAGGCTGGTTCATTAGTCTCACCGGATCGCTTGCGTTTTGACTTCTCTCATTTCGGACAAGTAAAGCCTGAGGAACTGGATAAAGTAGAAGCGATTGTAAACGATAAAATTTGGAATAGCCTTGATGTGGAAATCTCTCAAAAAGCCTTAAAAGAAGCAAAAGAAATGGGTGCAATGGCTCTATTTGGCGAAAAATACGGGGATATTGTTCGTGTTGTTAAAGTGGGCGATTATAGTTTAGAGCTTTGCGGAGGTTGTCACGTATCGAATTCAGCGCAAATCGGTTTATTTAAAATCGTTTCTGAATCCGGTATCGGTGCAGGAACTCGTCGTATCGAAGCCGTTACAGGACAAGGTGCATATCTATTAATGAATGACCAAATCAATATCTTAAAAGAAGCTGCTAATAAATTAAAAACGAATTTAAAAGATGTGCCTGCTAGAGTCGAGGCATTGCATGGTGAACTTCGTCAGCTCGAGCGTGAAAATGAATCATTGTCTGCGAAATTAAGCAATATTGAATCATCTAACCTTGTGAATGAAGTAAAAGAAATCAACGGAGTAAAACTGCTTGCGAAGAAGGTAAATGTTAAAGACATGAATAGCCTTCGTACAATGGTAGACGACTTAAAAGGAAAATTAGGTTCAGCGGTGATTATCCTTGGAGCAGTAAGTGATGATAAAGTGAATCTTACAGCCGGAGTAACAAAGGATTTAATAGAAAAGGGCTATCATGCCGGAAAATTAATTAAAGAGGTTGCGACACGTTGTGGTGGTGGTGGTGGTGGCCGTCCGGATATGGCCCAAGCCGGTGGAAAAAATCCAGAACAACTAGTAGATGCCTTAAATTATGCAGAAGAGTGGATGAAATCTATTTCGTAAATGCTTCAATATAGTGTACAATGGATATATGAACATGAAAAAGAGCGAGAGTCTAATCTCTCACTCACTTCTAGAACGGAGGTGTCATGATGAGCTCACTGGATAATACGATGAGATTTAATTTTCAAGAAGAGCCAATTGATACAAATGTGAAGGATGTACTTTTTACAGTATATGAAGCCTTACAGGAAAAAGGTTATAATCCGATTAACCAAATAGTAGGCTATTTACTTTCAGGCGACCCTGCCTATATCCCACGCCACAAGGATGCACGTAATATTATTCGCAAACTTGAAAGAGACGAATTAATTGAAGAATTAGTGAAATCCTATTTAGAGACTCATCGGGAAGGCACAAACTAATGAGAGTGATTGGCTTAGATGTAGGTACAAAAACGATCGGTGTTGCTGTCAGCGATGAACTAGGATGGACTGCACAAGGTATTGAAACAATTAAAATAGATGCAGATCAAAATGATTATGGGCTTGACCGGATTAAAACATTTATTAATGAGTATAATCCTGAAAAAATAGTTGTTGGTTTTCCGAAAAATATGAACGGAACAGTTGGTCCACGCGGGGAAGCTTGCCTGGAATTTGCTGAACTTTTGAAAAAGAAATTTCATATTGAGGTAGTTCTTTGGGATGAAAGACTATCAACTATGGCTGCTGAACGGATCTTACTAAGTGGTGACGTCAGTCGTAAAAAGCGAAAAAAAGTAATAGATAAAATGGCAGCTGTCATGATTTTGCAAGGATACCTTGATAGTAAACAATAAGGAGTGGAAACTAATGGCTAAAGAAGAAAAAGAACGAATTATTATTCCAGATGAAAACGGTGAAGAGCATCTATTTGAAGTTTTATTTACGTTTGATGTAGAAGAATCTGGTAAATCCTATATGGTAGTAGAACCTGTCGGCGCTAGCGACGAAGACGAAGAAGTTGAAGTATTTGCCTTCCGTTTCGAAGATGGTGAAGATGAAGAAGACCTTGCTTTATTCCCTATTGAAACTGATGAAGAGTGGGATATAGTTGAAGAGATGTTAAACACCTTCTCAGAACAAGAAGAGGACGAAGAATAATAATATAGTTTAAAAGGCGGACCTGTACTGGTTCGTCTTTTTTAGATCACCAAAACGATTAATCCTCACCAAACAGAGTTCGCAGCCCGTTTGATAATAGATAACAAAGATTAATCCTCACCAAACAGAGCTCACAGCCCGTTTGATAATAGATAACAAAGATTAATCCTCACCAAACAGAGTCCCACCACGGTTTGATAGCAGATAATTCCCTGATATTCATCTTAATAGTCGAGACATTTCAAATTTCTGCACAAATATGCGTTTTCACAAAAAATTACTCGAAATTTGTTGTATATATAGTATAATAATACGGATAGGGAGGAGGGGCATTTTTGGGTAGAACAAAAGAAAAAGATTCCAAAGTAAAACTTTCAGAACGAGAGCAGGAAGCACGCTTAGTTCGCAAAATAGTAGCTACTATTTTTACAATTGTTGCACTAATAATAATTGGAACAGCAATTTTTGGATACTTTTATATAAAATCAGCGTTAGAGCCGGTTGATGCAACCGACAAGTCAGAAACAAAAGTGACAATACCAATTGGTTCGTCCGTAAGAGGTATCGCGAATACCCTTGAAGAAAACGGCATTATTAAAAATAGTACAGTCTTTCGCTATTATGTGAAATTTAAAAATGAATCGGGATTTCAAGCAGGCGATTATAATTTAAGTCCATCGATGGAATTTGGTGATATTATTGCTCATTTAAAGACAGGTAAGGTTATGAAAGAACCTGTTTTTACAATTACAATTCCAGAAGGAAAGCAGCTTGAAGAAATTGCAACAATCATCTCGAAGAAGACAAATTATTCAGAGGCTGAGATCATCAAAAAACTTGATGACAAACAATATATTAAAAGCTTAATTAAAAAGTATCCAGCGATTTTATCAGATGATATTTTAAATGCTAAGATACGTCACCCATTAGAGGGCTATCTATTTCCGGCAACGTTTGAATATTATGAGGACGATCCGAAATTAGAAAATATCATAGAAGATATGCTTTCAAAAACAGAAGATATTGTATCCTCTTATTTAGGTCAAATAGAAGAAAAAGATCTTTCCGTTCATGAGTTTATGACGATGGCTTCTTTAATTGAAGAGGAAGCAACCGAAAAAGGGGACCGTGAAAAGATTTCTGCTGTTTTCTATAATCGTATTAACAAGAATATGCCTCTACAAACAGACCCAACTGTCTTGTACTCTATGGGCAAGCACCAAGTTGGAATCACCTACGATGACTTAGAAGTAGACTCACCGTATAATACGTATAAAAATTCTGGTTTGCCACCAGGGCCAATTGCAAGCCCGGGTGAAATATCGATGGCAGCTGCAGTAAATCCTGCGGGTGGTAAATATTTGTATTTTTATTCACGTCCTAACGGTGAAACGATCTTCACAACAACATTAAATGAACATAATAATATTAAGAATAAGTATAAGCATGAGTGGGATGAATTTAAAAAATCATAAGATTGGGGAATGTGAATTGGGCGTGTAAGCTGTTCAATTAGCATTCCCCCCTCTTGTTGTGATAAAATATCCTGAGGCATTTAACTTTATTCAGCAGAATAAAGTTAAAGCCTCCGGCGGATGCCTCAGATTTTCAAAGGTAGTTTTTCGAGCATGCCAGCTCGAAAATATCCGCGGGGCGCAAATACGCCAAGGCGCATTTGATTTTGTAGTAGGAGGTCTTCATACTTGTTCGTCCCTAGTGATGTAACTGAATATATAGAGAGCCTGGTTCCTAATCGAGAACCTGCCATAGTAGAAATAGAAAAATATGCCGGGGAGCATGGTGTTCCAATTATGGAACTTGTTGGAATTGAAGCGATGCTTCAGTTTTTAAGACTTGTACAACCGAAGTCCATTCTCGAGGTTGGAACGGCCATTGGTTATTCGGCAATCCGGATGGCAAAAGTATTGCCTAATGTACGTATTGTAACGATTGAGCGCGATAAAAACCGTTATGATAAAGCGATCGAAAATATCGAAAAAATGCAATTACAAGAGCGAATAACCGTGATCTTCGGGGATGCACTTGAAACAGGTGAACAGATTGGCCAAAATGGTCCGTTTGATAGTATTTTTATAGATGCTGCAAAGGGGCAATATACTCGTTTCTTTGAATTATATAGCCCAATGCTTAGTCAAAATGGTGTTGTTTTTTCCGATAATATTTTATTCAGAGGTTTAGTTGCAAAAAATAATATTGAGGATCGACGACATAAAAGTTTAGTTGAAAAGATAAAAGGATATAACAAATGGTTAATGAATCATCCTGAATTCGATACAACAATATTGACTGTTGGTGATGGTATTGCCATTAGCCGTAAGAGGTGAAGAAAAATGAAAAAACCGGAAATTTTAGTAACACCGACAAGTGTAGAGGATATTGAACTACTAGCTGAAGCTGGAGCGGATGCTGTCATGATCGGCGAAGAGCGCTATGGTTTACGCTTAGCAGGGGAATTTAATAGAGAGGATTTGCAAGCTGCGATAGAGTTGGCTCATAAAAACAATTTAAAAGCTTATGTTGCAGTTAATGCTATTTTCCATAATGAGAAAATTGAAGAATTGAAGGATTACATTAAGTTTGTAAGTGATTCAAAGGCCGATGCAATTGTATTTGGCGATCCGGCTGTGTTGATGATAGTACGAGAAGTTGCACCGGAAATGAAACTGCATTGGAGTACAGAAACGCTCGCAACAAACTATTACACATGTAATTATTGGGGCCGTAAAGGAGCACAACGCTCTGTTTTAGCACGTGAACTTAACATGGATGCTATTGTTGAAATAAAAGAAAATGCAGAAGTTGAAATTGAAATCCAGGTGCATGGGATGACATCGATGTTTCAATCAAAACGGTCATTAATTGGCAACTATTATGAGTTCCAAGGAAAGAGTATGAAGATAGAAAACCGCTCCGGGCAGGATCAAATGTACCTTCACGATAAAGAACGTGATAATAAATATCCAATCTTTGAAGACGAGAATGGAACACATATCATGAGTCCGAATGATATCTGTATAATCGATGAACTTGAGGAATTGATAGACGCGGGCATTGATAGTTTTAAAATTGAAGGCTTACTAAAATCATCAGAGTATATTGTTGAAGTTACGAAAAAATATCGCAAGGCCATTGATTTATGTGTCGAGACCCGAGATCAATATGAGAAAATAAAAGATCAATTGGTAGCTGATATAGAAGCAATCCAGCCGCCCAATCGTCCATTAGATACAGGCTTCTTCTATAAGGAAACTGTTTACTAGGATGAACCGTGTTACGTTTTTAAAAGAAAGGAATGTTCAGAGTGGCAATTACAGCTGATAAAATATCAAAAATCATCGACGGCAAGCGTGTTATCGTTAAAAAGCCTGAGCTCCTTGCTCCAGCCGGCAACCTAGAAAAGTTAAAAATTGCCGTTCATTATGGTGCAGATGCTGTTTTTATTGGCGGACAAGAATATGGCTTACGCTCAAACGCTGATAATTTTTCCCATGAAGAAATGGCCGAAGGGGTTCAATTTGCAAATAAATACGGAGCAAAAATATATGTTACAACGAATATTATTGCCCACAACGAAAATATTCCCGGATTGGAAGAGTATTTAAAGGGGGTTGAGAGTGCTGGTGTTGCCGGTATCATCGTTGCTGACCCACTTATTATCGAAACAAGTAAGCGGGTAGCACCGAAGCTCGAGACCCATTTAAGTACACAGCAATCCTTATCTAACTGGAAAGCAGCCCAGTTTTGGAAAGAAGAAGGTCTTGAACGGGTTGTATTGGCTCGTGAAACTAGTGCTGAAGAAGTTAGAGAAATTAAGGAGAAAGTCGATATTGAGGTTGAAACATTTATTCACGGGGCTATGTGTATCGCTTATTCCGGCCGATGTACGTTAAGTAATCATATGACTGCCCGAGACTCCAATCGAGGCGGCTGCTGTCAATCATGCCGTTGGGACTATGATTTGTATAAACTGGAAACGAATGAGGGGAATTTAGTGGATGTGCCACAATTTGTGGACACAGATCCGGCTTTTGCAATGAGTGCAAAGGATTTAAATTTAGTCTCATCGATTCCTATGTTAATTGAACTTGGTGTTGATAGTCTGAAAATAGAAGGAAGAATGAAGTCGATTCACTATATTGCAACGGTTGTCAGTGTTTATCGTAAAGTAATTGATGCCTATTGTGCTGACCCGGATCATTTTACGATTAAACAAGAGTGGCTGGAAGAACTTGATAAATGTGCAAACCGTGAGACAGCACCTGCGTTTTTTGAAGGGGTGCCCGGGTATAAAGAGCAATTGTTTGGAAATCATAGCAAAAAGACAACCTATGATTTTGTTGGAATGGTATTAGACTATAATCCTGACACACAAATGGTGACTTTACAGCAACGGAATCACTTTAAACCAGGAAATGAAGTAGAATTTTTTGGTCCGGAACTTGAGAATTTTAAAATGGTTATTGATAAGATTTGGGATGAGGAAGGAAATGAGCTTGATGCCGCACGACATCCTTTACAAATCGTGACTTTTAAAGTGGACCAGCCGGTGTTCCGTTACAACATGATGCGAAAGGAGATCTAATGAAAAAGCCAATCGTCATTGGTATAGCTGGCGGCTCTGGTTCTGGAAAAACATCCGTAACGAGAGCTATTTATGAAAAATTTTCAAATGAAAACATATTAGTGCTTGAACAGGACTATTATTATAAAGACCAAAGGTATATCCCATTTGAAGAAAGATTGACAACGAATTATGATCATCCACTTGCATTTGATAATGATCTGTTCATTACACATGTTAAACAGCTTCTCAATTATGAACAAATTGAGAAGCCTGTTTACGATTACAGTCTTCATACTAGGTCAAGTGAGACGATTCTGGTCCTACCGAAAAACGTGATTATATTGGAAGGGATACTCATCCTAGAAGATAAACGATTACGTGATCTTATGGATATTAAGGTTTTTGTTGATACAGATGCTGATATTCGGATCATTCGCAGAATACTCCGCGATATAAAAGAACGTGGTCGGACGATTGATTCCGTTATTGAGCAGTATGTAAGCGTTGTCAGGCCGATGCATTTGCAATTCATTGAACCGACCAAAAGATATGCCAATTTAATCATACCAGAAGGTGGCCAGAATGATGTTGCCATCGATTTATTGGTAACAAAAATCCAAACAATTGTTGATGAAATGGAAAATTTGTAATAGGATATTAAAAGTATACCTTTACTGTTGTATAAAGTTATGGGGGCTTTATAGAATTACTATACTTTTATCGAAGTACATAATGATTAATAAAGGAATTAAAGGAGCGAAGGGATATGGCAGAAGAAAAAAGCTATTATATGACTGAAGAAGGAAAAGAGAAATTAATTAAGGAATTGGAATATTTAAAGTCAGAAAAAAGAAAAGAAGTTGTTGAGCGCATTAAAATTGCCAGAGGCTTTGGAGATTTATCAGAGAACTCCGAGTATGATGCTGCAAAGGATGAACAAGCATTTGTAGAATCACGAATTGCAACATTAGAAAAAATGATTCGTAATGCTGTCATCATTGAGTCAGATGGGGAAAATTCAACAACTGTAACATTAGGCAAAAAAGTAATTTTTGCAGAAATTATGTCTGATGGCAGTGAAGATGAAGCGGAGGAATATACCATTGTTGGTAGTGCAGAAGCAGATCCGTTTGAAGGAAAAATTTCAAACGATTCTCCAATGGCTGTGAGCCTTTTAGGACGCCATGTAGGTGATGAAGTCGTAGTTCAAACACCTGGCGGCGAAATAAAAGTTCGAATTAAAGATGTAAAATAATCTATTCAATGTTTAATAATTTACACCTCGTCAAAAATGATGATGAGGTGTTTTTTTATGAAAATAAAAAGAAGAGCAATATCTATCATTACCATAATAATGATTATTTTTATGGGCTTGATTGGAAGGCTGGCGCAAATACAGCTTATTCAAACTGAATCTTTTTCAAAACACCATGTTAACTTAATTGAAGCAAGTATTAAGCAAAGGACGCAATCGATTGTATTAGATGATGGAAGAGGCCGATTTACAGATCGAAATGGCGAGGCGATTACAAATGACTATTACCCAAGCCTCGTCCTATTTCCGTTTTTAAAAGATATGGACTGGCCATCCGCGAAAATAGCAAAAATAAGCGGAATTCCTGAACAGTATTTATTGGCTGAGGTTAATCAAGCCAAAGCTCCATTTGCCTATGGAGGAAAGCATCCAATTAAATTAACGGAAGAACAGCAGAAGCAGATTAATGACTTGAAAATTCCAGGGGTGTTTGCATTATACCAACAGGTTTATACGAATCAAATCGTAGCGCGGCACTTAATCGGCTTGGTCCGCCAAAATAAAGAACTGATCGAAAAAAGGTATAAAGAAAAATTAGAGATTGGCCTTGTTTCAGCAGATACAGAGATTGGTATAACTGGACTTGAGCGGGCTTTCGATGAATTCCTCCTTCCAGAAGGTGAATCGAAGCTGCTGTACCATGTCGATCAGTTAGGGGGCCCTTTATTCGGGCTTGAGGTTAAATATACAGCACCGGCTAACCCATATTACCCAACATCAATAAAAACGACTTTAAACAAACCACTTCAAGTTATTGCAGAACAAGCGATTGACAATATGGGAATGAAAAAGGGCGGGTTAGTATTATTAGATGTTGAAACAAGTGATGTTTTAGCTATTGTCAGCAGACCCCAGATGAACGAAGAAAATCCATTTGCAGATGCGGGTGGAGTGAACGAAATGATACAGCCGCAAATACCTGGTTCTGTATTTAAAATCGTAACAGCTGCTGCCGTCTTAGAAAATGATGCGAAGATTCGGGGAAGAAGGTTTAATTGTAATTTGAATTTGTACGGTGAAGCCCGTACCGATCGCGAACTAGGATCCTTGAATTTCGAGGAAAGCTTTGCCCAAAGCTGTAATTATACATTTGCCAAGTTAGCTGAAGAGATCACTGTTCAGAACCCTACGTATATGGAGGATTATGCTGAAAAACTTGGTCTTATTAGCCGGGTTGGTTGGCATGGGGATGTTTTCCATTTTAATCACTTCATGCAATTTCCAGAAGAGCGTGTAGGCCGAGTATGGGGGGATGAAAAAGACAAAAATGTAAAGAAGGCTATCAATCAAACAGCGATCGGGCAAAAGGAGGTTCGGGCAAGTCCTTTGGCAGTTGCCAATATGATGGCTACCATCGCCAGAGGAGGGCAAAAAAAACAAGTAAGAGCAGTATCTGAAGTTCAATATAAAAATGGAACTACATTATTTGCATTTCCGAAACAAACTCTTCAGGGGGAGGGGCTTTCCTCCTACACATCCGAGCAGCTCCAAAACCTGCTTAAAAGTGTTGTACAATCCGGCACAGGGGAGCGTTTTAAAACCTTGCCATACACTGTCGCTGGTAAATCCGGAACAGCTGAAACGGGACGGAATGGGTTAGTTAACAAATGGTTTGCAGCCTATTTTCCGGTTGAACAGCCCAAATATGCATTAGTAGTTGTCGATTTGGATGTAAAAGAATCAGAAGCGAAAACAAATGACATAGTCGAAATAGTCATTAAAAAACTATATGAATGGGATACAAAAAAGTGAAATTACTTTTAGGTGATACAAAATAATGGTAGAATACGAGGTGATATACATTTGACTTAAAAGTGGGGGACAGAGTATGAAATACGATTTCAAGGATTTATATGAAGGCCCGCGTTTTCAAAACAGGGCAAAAAAACGAAAGATTAAATTAATCATTACAAGTATTGCTGCTATTTTAGGTATTGTACTAATCATCGGTATCATTAATATTTTTTCAGGGGATTCTGAACAGGCGAATGTAGCCCTTGAAGAGCCAAATGAAACAGAACAAGCTGTAGATGACACGATCGACGAAGTTGCTGATGACGCCGAAACAGATGATGATACTCTAACTGCAGACAATAATGAGGCAGCCCATAATGAAAATATAACAGAAAAAGTTTCTCCTAATAAACAGGTAACTAGTAAAGATGAAAAACATGATGCTGCTTCAGACTCTACTAAATCAGAGGATCGGGAATCAACGGTAGTCGGTTCTATTAAGAAGGACTGGGAACCAGTTGGAACAGAGCAGGAAGGCGAACATGTTACGGATTTTACAAAAGGATCACAGGATTGGGAGGAAATGACCCAAGCTGTCAGCTCTGCAACAGGTCTATCAAATGATAATATGATCGTATGGTGGATGGGGAACGGTGGTGCTTCTAATAAAGCGATTTCTACAGTAAGTACAAAAGACAAAGGAACCTATTATCGTGTTCAGCTTGAATGGGTGAATGGCTCAGGCTGGAAACCTGTTAAGGTGGAAGAAGTAGAGGGGAACGATCATCAACCCGGAACAGAATCAGCAACGAGCACTGAAACAACTAAAAACAGATAATTAGACGTAGAAAAGAGGCAAAGCTTAGATGAAGATTGGTATTATTGGAGCAATGGATGAAGAAGTAGCTATTTTAAAAGAGAAGATACAAAATAGGGAAGACTTGACGATTGGGAAAAGTGAATTTTCAATCGGAAAAATTAATAATATCAATGTCGTTTTGTTAAAATCAGGAATTGGAAAAGTAAATGCGGCCGTTGGTACAACATTATTACTTGATCATTTCAAACCTGATTATGTATTAAATACAGGCTCGGCAGGAGGATATCATACTGAATTGAATGTTGGTGACATCGTAATTTCAACAGATGTTAGACATCATGATGTAGATGTAACCGTCTTTGGATATGAGTATGGGCAAGTTCCGCAAATGCCCCCTGGCTTCACTCCAGATGTACGTTTAATTGAAAAAGCGGAAAAAGCAGCAGCTGGGATTACTGATATCAAGGTAGCTAAAGGATTGATTGTAACTGGAGATTCTTTCATGGACGATCCCGTAAGAGTTGATTTTGTTCGCGGGAAGTTTACGGATGTATATGCGGTTGAAATGGAGGCCGCGGCCATAGCCCAAGTCTGTCATTTATTTAATGTGCCATTTGTGATCATCCGGGCACTATCTGACATTGCTGGGAAGGACTCCGATGTATCATTTGATAAATTTCTTGAAAAAGCAGCACTGCATTCTGCAACATTAATTTTAAATATTGTTAGTGAATTTGAACAGGAAAGGTAACAAATTGTAAAAGAGTGTGAGGACCTCCCTTTGAGGGATCAATCTTCGCACTCTTTTTAATTTGCAGAAAAGCTAATGTTCACATAAAATTCATTACTATACCATAAGAGATTATTACTCTCATAATAGTAGAAAATTATTATTATGGGATATTTTAAGATACATTTTGATTGTCAAAACTTTGCCTTATTTTATTCAAATTATTGATACAATTGGTTTCTTTTACTAATCAAAAGTAATGCTATTGTTATTTTGAAGTAATGTTTATTATTTCACAATTATTAATTGAGGAAAGGAGTGAAAAGCATATGCTAGAAAAAATCAAGGCAATTGATAAGAAATTATGGGTATTCATCGGGTTGTTTATCGGTATCGTTTTTGCTGCAGCAAGTGCACAGGCTCTGCATTATACCGATTCTGCTGATTTTTGTGCAACCTGTCACCCAATGGAGACGGCATATAGTAGTTTTAACGATTCTGTTCATGCGGACCTAACCTGCAATCAATGTCATGCACCAACAGACAGTATCGTAAGCAAGTATATGTTTAAAGCGAAAGCTGGTGCCCATGATTTTTACATGAATACATTTAATGTCGATGAAATTCCTGATGTTATTCATGCGAAACAGGCTACAACAGATGTCGTTCAAGAAAACTGTATTAGCTGTCACGAAAATACGATTAAGACAGTCAAACATGATGCAAAAGAAAATTGTATAGACTGTCACAGACAAGTGCCTCACGGTAAGAAAAACAAGTATAAAAATGATGAGTTTTTTAAACCGGGTGAATACGATATAAGCGGAAGAGAGGATGGAGTATAACATGAATAGCTTGAAGCGCGCTCTACTCTTAGCTGTGGTTGCAATTTTTGCACTGGCAATTATGGCTGCATGCGGAGCAAAAGATACCAAGAATGGTAGTGCTTCAGAGCCGATTGATACAGGTTTGCCGGCCGATACAATCAGCAATGAAGCATTTAAAGATTTATTCCCACTTCAATATGAAAGTTTTAATGCAACGAAGGATATGTCAGACACAAAATATGGCGGTTCAGTACCGACTTCTAAATTTGATCAAAGTAAAGAGCCTTTATTACCAATTTTATTTAATGGTTACGGATTTGCACTAGAGTATAATGAAGACCGCGGTCACGTTTATGCTAATGAAGATATCGAAAAAATTGCTCGTATTAACGACAAATCATTTGGTTCTTGTTTAACTTGTAAATCAACAGCGGTACCACAATTATTAAAAGAAGAAAACATGGGTGACAAGTATTGGGGAGCTAATTTCCGTGCTGAAGTGTTACCTGCAGCAAAAGAAATGGGTCACTCTCCAATTGGATGTTCTGACTGTCATGACCCTCAAACAATGGAATTAAGAGTAACGCGTCCAAGTTTTGCTAAAGCAATGGAATCACAAGGAATTGATATTTCAAATCCAACAAAAAATCAAATGCGTACATATGTATGTGCACAATGTCATGTAGAATATTACTTTGAGCCAGAAAAGAAAGAAGTAGTATTCCCATGGGCAAATGGTTTCAAGCCGGAAGAAATGTATGAATACTATGAAACAGTTGCCAAAGACCAAGGTTTTAAATCTGATTGGCAGCATAATATTTCAGGCGCACCAATGTTAAAAGCACAGCATCCTGAGTTTGAAACTGTGTCAACAGGTACACATGGTAAAAACGGTGTTTCTTGTGCAGATTGTCACATGCCTTATGAGCGTTCAGACGGTAAGAAGAAAGTTTCTTCTCATAACTGGACTTCACCACTTAAAAATATAGAAGCATCATGCCGTACTTGTCATGCTGACAAGACAGCCGAAGAACTAAAGAACAATGTAGAGTCAATCCAAGATACACATAAAGACGCACTAGATAAAGCAGAAGAAATTTCTGTTTCATCACATTATTATGTAAATAAGATGATTACTGCAAAAGCACCTGCAGCAAAAATTGCAGAAGCTCAAGAATTAGTACGTAAAGCTCAATGGTTCTGGGATATTATCGCTGCAGAAAATTCAACTGGTTTCCATAACCCGCAAGGTGCAATGGATTCACTAAAAATGTCATCTGAATATTCAAGTGAAGCTATTATTCTAGCAACTGAAGAGCTAGTTAAGCTTGGTGTTAATGTTGACGAGCTTAAAGCTGAAATCGAAAAAGCAACAAAAGCAGTATTAGCTGAAACTGATAACTTTAAGAAGAAAGATCATGCAACAAATACTTTCTTCCCAGCTCAACAGCCACCTGCTACACCAGCTAAAAAATAAGTAATATTTGTTCAGAGGCATCGTGCATCATTCATGGATGTACGATGCTTTCTTATTGAGAACTATTTTTTGTTAATAGAACTTTTTGATAATTTTAGTATATAAAAAAACAACCTAAAATACAACGTAAAAGAATGTTTGTCCATGAAATTTATCACGGACTGATGTAACGATTTTATGAATTATTATATGTATGAATTTTGACAATAGTTCTGTGCTTATGTTATTAACCTAAGTTTTCTAATACAATCATTGTAGATTTATTAGAATAATAACTTCATTTATTTTCGAAAAGAAGGGGTGCCTTTTATGAAGCACTTTTTACATAAAGGATTATTAATTGTTATAGCTTTTACTTTTAGTTTCATCTGGTTCATGAGCCCAGATGAACCGAAAGCGGAAATGAATCAATTCAAATTTGAAGAACTGACAATCGTGCTTATGCCAGAATACAATCTGCATCCGGATGAGGACATAACCGATCCCAATCTATTAATCGGTTTTCATGGAAAAATAATGAATCAATCTAAAGATGAAATAAAAAGTGTAACAGTGCGGGTTCCGGCAAAAGAAAAGAATTTTGTCGTAAGTCTAGCGGCTGTTCAAACTTCAGATACAGAGGAAACGGTTAAAGAAATAAAGTACAAGCTAAATGAGGATGAAGAATCTATCACTCTCCAATTCCCGGAAGCTGTTCAGCCTGGAGCCACTTTGAAATTTATGCTTGAGTACTTCTATACACCAATAAAGGTTACAAATGAACAAAAAGAGTTTTCCTACTCTTACTCGGCAATTGCGGATGCGGACTTAATGAATCTTATGCTGTTCGAACCACTTGGAACAGAAAGCTTAACGGCAACGCCAGCCAGTCAAAAACAAGCTACCGATACGATGGGCGTTAAGATGCATTTATATGAATATAAAAATGTCAAAACAGGGGATGAGAAGCAATACAGTTTTTCATATGTGAAAGTCGATGATGTGACAACTGTTGAAAAGGTTGAACAAATCACATCAGAGCATAGTGAATTAACAGAAGCACTCAATGAGGAACAAATCCAAGCTAAAAGCGAAACGACTGCTAAAGGAGTATTCAATGCAGAATTAATAGTTGGAATAGCATTAATCCTCATTATCGCCATTTTATTTGTAGTCATGTTTATGAAAAAAAGAAAGCAAAGGAATACGAAAGTAAATAATCCTTCCATTGCCGATAAAAAAGAACTAAGGAAACTGCTTGCTGAAGGGAAAATCGGTGAAAAAGAATATATGGAAAAGCTATCTAAGACTAAATAAGGAGTGAAAAGTATTGAAAAAGAATACGAAAATGTTAATGGGTTTTAGTGCAATTTTTATCGGTATAGTAATCCTGCTTATCGCCGCTACACCTGGTTCGAGCGGGACGGAGCTGACCCTTGAAGAGTTTATTAAGGAGCCGCTGAAATATGAAGACCGCTATGTGATGACCCAAGGGAATTTAATCGAAGATACGATTACATGGGATGCAGACAAAATTGATTTGCGTTTTGATATTAAAGACGATAAAGGAAATGTATTACACGTTCAGCATACCGGTGTGAAACCGGACAATTTCACAGAGGGGGTTATTGTCATCATCGAAGGCTTTGTAAATAAAGATGGCTCATTCACTGCTGAAAAAGTACAAACAAAATGTCCTTCAAAATATGAAGGAGAAGATGCAGGTAACTATGACCCAGAAACACATCAAAAGCTGACTGAAACAAAGTAAGAATATAGTCAGACAGAAGGAGCAGTAATAAATGTACATCATAGGAACGGTAACGATCTATTTAGGACTTGTTATTTCGATCTACGCCTTAATCGCTTTTATTATTGGTATTCGTAAGCAAAATCAATCCTGGATCAACAGCGGGAAAAATAGTGTATTGATGATGTTCTTTATCTCTAGCATTTTAATGACACTATTATTCTTAGCACTAGGAACAGACCAGTACCAGTTTAAATATGTTTCAACCTATACGAGCTCAGACCTTGCCCTAATCTATAAGCTTTGTGCCTTATGGGCGGGAAATGCCGGATCGCTTTTACTATGGACGTTCTTCTTAACGATGTATAACGCGATGGTCATTTTCTCTAAGAAGATGAAAGCAAATCCGATGGTTCCCTATATTTCATCCATTCTACTAGGAAATACAATATTCTTTTACTTTTTACTGGCAACGACAGCAAAACCTTTTGAATTAAATGAAGTCATTCCCAGAGAGGGTAACGGATTAAATCCAATGCTTCAGGACCCAGGGATGATTCTTCATCCGGTAACCCTGTATTTAGGGTATGTTGGTATGGCTGTTCCATTTGCGTTTGCGATTGCGGCCCTTATGTTAAAGAATGTTGATTCATTTTGGATTCGGATGACTAGACGTTGGACGCTTTTAGCTTGGCTATTTTTAACGCTAGGCAACGTCATTGGCGGCTGGTGGGCTTACTTGGAATTAGGCTGGGGCGGCTATTGGGCTTGGGACCCGGTTGAAAATGCTTCTTTTATGCCATGGTTAACAGTAACGGCGTTTTTACATTCAGTGATGATCCAAGAACGTAAGCAAATGCTAAAGGTATGGAATTTAAGCTTAATTATTTTATCCTACTCATTAACATTATTTGGAACATTCCTCGTAAGAAGTGGAGTGTTAACGTCAGTCCATGCATTTGGGGATTCCAATCTTGGAACGTATTTCTTAATCTTTATGGCATTTGCCGTTATATTTGCTATGTATGTGATGATGAGCCGCTATCAGCTATTAAAAAAGGACAGCGGACAATTTGAATCCTTCTTATCGAAGGAAAGCAGCTTCTTAATTAATAACTTAATCTTGGTTGGTGCTACCTTTGCCGTCTTTTGGGGAACGATATTCCCACTTGTGTCCGAAGCAGTAAAAGGAACGAAAGTAACCGTAGGAATCCCCTTTTTTAATACGGTTATGTCACCGATATTGTTAGGGTTAATGTTTGTAATGGCTGTTTGTCCATTGATTGCATGGCAAAAGTCAACCGTGAAAAACTTACAAAAGAATTTCGTGGTTCCTGCCTTATTAAGTATAATCGCTGCCGTTATCTTATTCGTCTTCGGTATTCGTGGAGCCTATCCGTTGGTTTCATTTGGTATCGTGTCCTTTATGTTACTGACACATCTTCTAGAAATCTATCGTGGTGTCAGGGCAAGAAGATCTGTTACGAAGGAAGCCTACCCGGTTGCATTGGTTCGCTTAATGACGAAGAATAGACGTCGATATGGCGGATATACCGTTCATTTCGGAATCGCTTTAATGGCGATTGGGATTATCGGTTCACAAAACTTTGATGTTGAAACAATGAAAACAGTGGCAATCGGTGAAACGATTCAGCTTGAAAACTTTAAAGTCACTTATGAAGAATTGGGACAAAAGCGGGAAGGTATGAATGATGTTGTGTATGCAGTCCTTTCAGTTGAAAAGGATGGTAAAAAGCTTGGGAAAGTGATCCCGGAGAAGATTTTCTTCGGAAATAACAATCAGCCCCCTTCAACTCGGGTTGGACTATTGTCAAGTTGGGAAGAAGACCTTTACACAGTTCTAAGCACCTGGGAGGCTGACAAGCGTGCCACCTTTGTAGTTCGTATCAATCCATTAGTGAAATGGATTTGGACTGGTGGAATTGTTGTTATTATTGGTACTCTGTTTGCAATTTGGGGCGGAAAATATAATCAAATTACACCAAGATACACTGGGGCAGAGCGCAAGGTCTCATAGATTGTTGGAAGGGGGCATCCTTATGAGGAAATTAATACTTGTACTATTACTACCTATCCTTTTCATTTCAAATCATTCCCTAGCTGCAGACGACTTTGATTACAGCCGCAAAGACTTTCAGGCGGTGGTTCAAATGCTCGACATGGAAGGCCACGGGAATGATGATTTAGCAACGTGTAATGTAAAACAGCTTTATTACAAAGAAGTTGCCGAAATGATGCAAAAGGGTAAGAACAAAGATGAAATATTAGCTTATTACGTAGACCAGATGGGTGAAGAAGCGTTGAAGGCTCCTTTAAAAAGCGGTTTTAGCTTAACCGCTTGGATTACACCTTTTCTCATATTAATAGCAGCAGCCTTGTTAGTTTATGTTCTAATCCAAAAATGGGTTAAAAAACGAAATTCATTGCCAACTGAAAAAATAAAACCATCGACGTTAGATGAGACAGAAAATGAGATTTTACTATCAGTGATTGAAGAAGAACGGAAAAAGTACTTTTAGGAAGTGAACGAAGATGGATCTAATTTCAATTATCGCCAGTATCATGCTGGTAATTGGGTGTTTATATTTTATATGGATGCCTTTTACGGCTAAGAAGGCATCGTCCGTATATAAAGCAACAGTATTTGTAGATGACAAAATAAAAAAAGAAGAGTTATATGCAACACTTAATGAAATTGAAATGGATTATAAGATGAACAAGCTTTCTTTTGATGACTATCAAAATATGAAGAAGGCTTATGAGCTTGAGGTAGCGACGATTATCAAAAATGAAAATGAACTTGGAAGAAAGAGTATTAAGCATAAGGAAAGCACAGCTGATACTATCAAAAAAATTGAAGCTGAAATTGATGCAGAATTAGCTTCGCTTCGTCAAGAAAGGAGGATGAAATCGTAATGTTCTTACTACTCGCTCAATCAACCATTACGAATACAGCTCCTTCCTTCCATAATCCAGGACTTATAAGAATGTGGTATGAATCCCCGTTAAGAGACTTCAACCCGCATGTTTTGATGGTTATTTTTGCAGTGTTATTAATAGCTTGGATTTATTATTATTTCGCTTTCGTAGTAAAAAAAGCGAGATTAGAAGAACAAATGTTAATAGATAGTGAAGAGGGCAGATTCCAGCAGTTACTAACAAAAAGAACGGCTCTCTTAAACAAAATGGTAGAGTTAGAAGAAACGTTTGAGGCAGGAAAAATTGATGAATTAGAATTTGAAAAGAAAATTAATGCTTGTAAACAGCATTTAATAGAAGTAAAGCTTGATCTGAAACAATTTACGGACTAACTGGGGAGGGCTGAACATTGATTGTAATTAAAGAATTAAATAAAACTATCGGCGAAAAGACAATTCTGCGTAATGTCAGCCTCCAGGTTGACAAAGGGGATACCGTCGGCATCTTGGGCCCTAATGGCGCTGGGAAGAGCACGATTCTGAAAATTATCGGCGGGTTAATGAAACCCTCTTCAGGTACTGTTAAAATTGAAGGTCAAAAAATCAAGGATAACCCGCTTGAAACAAAAAAAAGAATAGGGTTTTTAGCACATAATAGTTACTTATATGACCATTTTTCACCGCTTGAGAATTTAAAATTCTTTGGGAAATTATATAATGTTGAAAACTGTGAAGTAAAGGCAAAAGATTTGATTCGTGAAGTTGGGCTGACTTATTTCATGCATGAACCTATCCGTTCCTTTTCTCGTGGTATGATTCAACGTCTGGCAATAGCGAGGGCGATCATTCATGATCCGGAAATATTAATATTAGATGAACCCCATACCGGTCTCGATCAGCATGCTGTTACACTATTAAATAATGTAATTTTAAAAATGAAAGAAAAGGGTTCGACGATACTAATGGTTACCCATGATTTTGCGCAAACCGTAGAAACATGTGATCGGATTGTTATTATGAAGCATGGAGTTATTCTCGATGATTTTAAAGTAACAAATCCTGATGTTGATATGATTTATGAAAAATATGTAGAGCAGGTGGGCTAAAGATGGGCAAAATTTTAAAAACAGCATTAGTCATCACCTCAAAAGATTTATATTCTGAGTGGAAAACAAAACAAATCATCAGTACGATGTTAATTTTTTCAGCACTTGTCATTGTTACGTTTAGTTTTGCCTTTGATCCGGCTAATAATACGGTCAAAGTGGTCATACCGGGAATGATTTGGGTAATTACGATTTTTTCCGGGATTCTCGGACTTAATCGCTCCTTTTTAGGAGAACAGGCCAATGATAGTCTAAATGGTTTAATCGTCGCACCTGTTGATCCTTCAAGTGTTTATCTTGGTAAGTTCTTATCTAATTTTCTTTTAGTAATTTTAGTTCAAATCGTAGCGGTTCCACTTTTATTTATTTTATTTGATTTTAAAATTTTAGGGCATATTGGCTTGTTAATCATTGTTTTATTACTAGGAACGTTTGGGTTCATTAGTGTGGGTACTTTTTTAGCTGCGTTATCAGCGAACTCGAAGAGCAGTGAAATGCTGTTGCCAATCATCCTGTTCCCGGTCGTAAGCCCTGTATTAATTGGAGCTGTACAAGCTACAAAAATTATTCTTATTAACTTTGAAAATATCGCTAGTGCTTTTTCGTGGATGAAATTGATGGCAGCCTATGACCTCGTGTTCTTTGTCATTTGCTTTATCCTGTTTGAATATGTGTTGGAGGTGTAAGGAATGAATGCTCAAGAGTTAAAAATAGAGTTACCGAAGCAATCAAAATTGCATCAAATTTTAGTCTATGCGTTGATCCCATTAATGGCAATTGCCCTTTATCTAGTATTTGTGTGGTCACCTGTTGAAAAAACAATGGGTGTTGTTCAAAAAATCTTTTACTTCCATGTCGGATCAGCATGGACGGCGTTTTTAGCCTTTGGCGTTGTATTTGTTTGCAGTATTTTATTTTTAATAAAACGGAAAAGAATTTATGATATCGTTGCCGGTATTTCCGCGGAAATTGGCGTTGTGTTCACAGCGATAGTCCTGACATCGGGACCAATTTGGGGCCGCAGCGCTTGGAATACATGGTGGACTTGGGAACCGCGTTTAACAACAACGTTAATTCTTTTCTTTATCTATATTGCGTATATTCTTATTCGTCATATGGATGGAGCCTGGGAGAAAAAGGCCAGACTTGCTTCCGTATTTGGAATTATTGGTTTTATCGATGTACCCATTGTATTTATGGCGATTCGTTGGTGGAATTCTAAACTTCATCCAATCGTTTTCGGAGACGGACCAACACAGCAAGGTGGTGGAATTGAACCTCCAATGTTATTTACTCTTGTTTTCACATTAGGGGTCATTACGTTGCTGTATGTCGTATTGCTGCAAAAAGGTGTATATATTGAGAAAACAAAGCTGGCAGTTGAGAAATATAAAAAACATGTTCAAGAAAAACTGATGGACAAAGTCTCTTAACTTTATTCAGCAGAAGTCTCCCACTTCCATAAGTGGCGAGATGAATGCAAATTAGTATTTTAATTCAGCGTGGGTACAAACCCCAGCTGAATAAAGTTAAAGCCTCCGGCGGATGCCACAGATTTTCAGAGGTAGATTTTCGAGCAAGCTCGAAAAAATCTGGGCGGCAAATACGCCAAGGCGCATTTGATTATTATAGTGGAGGTAATGAAAAAATGAACTATTTATTCATGGCATACACAATTATTTGGGCACTGATTGCGATTTATATCGTAGTTTTAGGAAAACGGCAAAGCAAGATTGTGAAAGAACTAGAGTTTATTGAAGAGTTAAAAAAAGTCAATGAAGCTAAGTAGAGAACAGGGGTGCTTACTTTGAATAAAAAAAGAGTCATCCAAATATCTGTACTAGTCTTTGTTGCAGCTGTCTTTTTCTTTTTGGCAAAAGGAATGAATGCAGTAGATATTGTTGAAGTTGGGGATCAAGCTTATAATTTTGAACTGGAAGATCTTGATGGTACTATTCATAAACTTTCAGACTACGAAGGGAAGTTTGTCGTTGTGAACTTCTTTGCAACCTGGTGTGATCCGTGTATTGAAGAGGCTCCAGAACTAGAGAAATACCAACAGAGCTATGCAAGTGAAGCCCCCCTTCTTATTATTGACAGGGGTGAACCTAAAAAACGTGTCCAGGATTTTAAGGTAAAAGCGAATTCCACTTCAACTTTTTTATTAGATCGAGATGACAAAATTTCAAAAACGTTCAATGTTGTAGGGCAGCCTGAAACATTAATAATCGACCCTAATGGAATAATTCGTGAAAAAATTATCGGCCCAACGACAGCTGAGGATCTAAAAGCAATCATAGCAACGCTTAAAATGAATGGCTTTTAGGAGTAAATAGAAAGGTAGATGAGGATTCTCATCTACCTTATCTTACTGGTGCCCGAAATCCCGCAGCTATTGCTTCTTCTTCCGTACAGAACCATATTTCAGGTTTTGTTTGATTATATGAACGGGAGCTAGGTGTATGGTAGATTTTCTCACCCTTTGAATTAATATTTCCTTTGATTACGCAATCTCCATTCTTAGTAGGGGTACTTGACTCTTTTTTAATAGAAGCCTTCTCTTCTATAAACCCTTCCTCAGTTGCGTAATTCTCAATACTCCAGATTCCTATCCCTTGTTTTTGCGCTTTTTTCTGAATTTCATAGAATTGATCAACATATTTCGTATTAGGAGCATACACATAGGCTACACGTGCCAGACCTTTTTCCAACAGCATCTCATTAAACATTTTCCCGTCAATCCAAATATAGGCCAATAAACGTCCGTATTTGTCCCGCCCAGAAACATCCAATTCAACCGTGACTTCTTTTCCTTCTAATGTATCTTTAGTAAATTTGGAGGCCTCCGGACCAAAAGGCTGCACAGGCTTACTAGGGTGCTTCGTCTCGGGTGTATCCACTAAAAGCAGCCGTATTCGTTCTTCCTTATTATTTATCATCACATCCAGGGTATCGCCATCTACGACATTGGTTACGATCGTCTTTTCTCCGACACCACTAGTTGCTGAGCAACCAACAAGTAATGAAGTTAGTAAAATACATAGATTAATTACAAAGAATTTCTTACATCTAAAAACTTTCATATGAATCCCCCAATTTTATAACTATTATCATTTTAGTAAAGTTTGCTAGAAATGTCACATAAATAATGATTCCAATATGGTAATGTGTAATTGTAGCATCATTGGGAAAACATAACAGTGAAAATGGAAAAGGAGAGATTTTGATGGGACAACTTACAGAAGTTTTAAACAAGCAAATTGCAAACTGGACTGTACTTTATGTAAAGCTTCATAATTATCATTGGTATGTAAAAGGGGGACACTTCTTCACATTACATACTAAATTTGAAGAGTTTTATAATGAAGCGAGCCTACATATTGACGAACTAGCAGAACGCTTATTAACAATTGGCGGACAGCCTGTAGCAACGATGAAAGGCTGCTTAGAAATGTCATCAATCGAAGAGGCTACTGGGAATGAGTCAGCTGAACAAATGGTCCAAGTATTGGTGGATGACTTTACAAAGGTTGTTGGTGAGTTAAAAGAAGGTATGGCACTAGCTGAAGAACAAAATGATGAGATTACGGGTGATATGCTGCTCGCTATTCACGGCACTCTTGAAAAGCATGTCTGGATGCTTAAAGCATTCTTAGGTAAAAGTGTAGAATAAGGTAGATGAAGCTATTTGTAAACAGATACAAATAGCTTCATTAATTTTGAAAGTTACAATATTTCGATATACCCCTCTGTTCCATTGACAAGGATTCGTTGCCCATCTTTTATCAGTTTGGTGGCATTTTCAACCCCGACAACTGCTGGTAAACCATATTCACGTGCGATAACTGCTCCATGGGTCATTAGGCCGCCAACTTCGGTGACAAGGCTTTTTATTGATACAAACAATGGTGTCCAGCTAGGGTCGGTAAAGGTGGTGATCAATATATCTCCATCTTCTAGATTAGCATCTTCCATATTTAAGATGACACGTGCCCTCCCCTCGATAACCCCGGAAGAAACAGGAAGACCTACTATCGCTTCGGCAGGAAGATTTTCACGTTTGTACTCACCTGAAATGATTTCACCATCAGATGTAATTACACGTGGTGGGGTTAGTTTTTCATAAAATTTGTACTCGTCTTTTCGATTGCCGATGATTTGGTAATCCAGTTTATTTGTGCATACGACTTCGCGAAATTCTTCAAAAGTGAGATAGTATATATCTTCTTTTTCATGAATGACTCCCGCTTGAACTAGTAGTTCGGCTTCTTTCAATAAAGCCCGCTTATAAATGAAGTAGCGATTAACCATGCCGTATTTTGGATATTCCCGATAACCGCTGAAATTCCGGATTAGATCAATCATTCGTTTTGTTTCTTTGGCTTTTTGTTCACCATCGGGTAATGGTTTCAATCGATCTAATAACTCTTGTTCCTTTTTCAAAGCAACACGCTGCCCTTGCTCAAATTTCCGATTACTTTCATTAGGCTTAAAGTTATTGATGTTACTGAGAATCATGGGGATAATCGTAGTTGGTTTTTCACTCCATCTAGTTCTAGTAATATCGATTTCTCCAGCACATCGCATTCCGTATTTGTTAAGATAAGCTGATATTGCGTCTTTCGTTACCTGACCGCCATCATACTTAAGAAGTTCGTCGAAAAAGTTTTCATCTTTTGCGTGCTGTAAATAATCAATGACTCCCGGATAAGGACGAATCACATCTGCAACATCCAACAGGTCTAGACCCATTTCAGATGTTATATTGTTTGATACGGATTGAGAAAGTGTATCTGCTACGTTTTTTTCACCTAACCACTCATACATTTTTTTATTGATCCATGTTGAAGCATCCATAGCATCCATAATCACGCCCATACTTGGATCAAATAAAAACTTCTTTAATTCCTTAAGATCTTCTAGAATAAAATCAAATAAATCCGGTCCTGATTGCGTTTGGATGTTTTGTTTTAACTCTTCTATCGATGTTTGACTACTCTTAATATGATTAGAAACAATTTTTAGATTGGTTTCAATTTGAGCTTGTGAACGCGGGAATGGCGTACCTTTATTGTTATTACTGGGACTTAGTTCAACTGTTTTTATAAAATCTCCCCGCTTTATTATGGTCTGAAGTGCGTCTTTTATGAGCGGATCGGATTGTCCCAAAGCATTTAATATCATCTCTCTACTTTCGGGTGAAGACAATTGATTGGTTACATCAACAAACAATCGACCTCCAGCTTTACGCATCGGTGCAAAAGTTGTTAATAAGAAAAATGACAATCCAAGTGGCTTTATCGGGTCAGTCATCATTTGTTGGTGACCGACAGATACATAGACGTGATTTTCTTCATCATGCACTTCAGGGATAGGAAATAAAGTAGTGATTGGCCGACTCTGGACAATATAAAATGTTTCATCAACTAAACACCATTCGATATCTTGTGGGCAGCCAAAATAAGCTTCGATTTGCCTTCCGATGCGTGCAAGTTGTAAAATTTGTTGGTCGGTAAGTGTTTGAACTTCTTGCTGATTAGGATTAACCTCCTGTGCCTCTGTTCCACCTTCTTTTCGTCCGTAAATAGCCAATTTTTTAGTTGCTATCATCTTATCGACGATTTTATCTTCCTGTACTGTAAAACAATCGGGAGATACCAGACCAGAGACCAGTGCTTCTCCAAGACCAAAACTGGCATCAATTGATAGTAACTTTCGGTTAGAGGTAATCGGATCAACTGTAAATAAAATCCCAGAAGCCTGTGGGAACACCATCTTTTGAATGATAACAGATAAATACACTTGACTGTGGTCAAATCCATTTTGCATACGGTAAATCACGGCACGGTCCGTAAATAAGGAAGCCCAACATTTTTTGATATGATGCAGGATTGGTTCTTTGCCGATGACATTTAAATAGGTGTCTTGTTGACCGGCAAAAGAGGCATGTGGTAAATCTTCAGCAGTCGCACTGGAACGGACTGCATAAGCATGTTCATCGCCAAATAGGGATAAATAGTGGGTCACTGTTTCCACAACATCGGGAGGAATTTCAACTTCCATAATAATTTGTCGAATCTTCTTGCTGATTTCTCCAATTTGATCTCGATTCTCCACTTTTAGCAGTGTTAGTTGATCCACCAATGCTTGAAACGAATCGTTATGTTCAATGACCTTTTGATAACCTACTGTCGTAACACAAAATCCTTCCGGTACTTGTATTCCTTCAATTTTTGATAACTCTCCTAAATTTAATCCTTTTCCACCAACGAGCAAAAGCTGTGTTTTTTCTATTTCCTGAAAACTGAGAACCAACGTGCTCATTCAATATCCCTCCAAGAAATCTTATTAAAGTTCTATTGCATTTTAGCAGTAGTAAATGGGAATATATAGTCTATAATGCCCATTTCATATATGTTATAATTAAACTAGAGGTAGTGATTGAACGATTGAAGAGACAGTAAGGAAGCATACAGCCCTTGCTGTCTTTTTATTTTGATATGAATTAATTCATTCACCCTGGATTATAAACACAACTTAACGGAATAACTAAATTAGAAAATACATTTTATATAACACCTTTAAGTGTTGTAATTACTCATGACACTTAAAGGTGTTAAAAGGTATAGGAGGTATAAATTTATGCATAAACAAGAAAAACTACCTGAAATTCGTAAAACGATTGTAGTGGATGCACCAATTGAAAAAGTGTGGAAAGCTGTTTCAACATCGGAAGGTATTGCAGCATGGTGGATGGCAAATACTTTTGAGCCTGTTTTGGGAAAGGACTTTATCCTTCATGCAGGTCCATACGGTGACTCCCCTTGTAAGGTTACTGAACTGGATCCTCCAAACTGTGTCGGCTTCGATTGGGATAAAGGATGGCACCTTACTTTTGAATTAAAGTCATTAGAGGATGGAAAAACAGAGTTTACCCTAATTCATTCCGGCTGGAGTGTAGAAAATTCAAAAACTCGTGAAATTATGAATGAAGGTTGGGAAAAGATTGTAAAAGAGCAGCTTCCAAAGTATATTGGAGCATAGGTATGGTCGACCAATCTAAGCAAGATATTTTTCAGGCAATTTCCGACCCAACACGTCGTAGTCTGTTAAAATTACTTGCTGAAAAGGAAATGTCGATAACTGAAATTGTAGGATTCTATACGATAAGCCGTACGGCTGTGAATAAGCATCTGCATATTCTTTTAAATGCTGGTCTTGTCAGAAGTCAAAAGGTAGGGCGTGAAACCCGATATACGCTTAATCCAGAACCATTGGTTGAACTAAAAAATTGGCTCACCTTCTTTGAACAATATTGGGATAAAAAGCTGTTGGCTCTTAAAGAATATATAGAGGAAAATAATCATTAGTAATAGAAGGACCGAGTCTGTGTGATTTAACGCTTTCGGTTCTTTTATTTTATATTCAAATTTTATGTTTCAGACAAGATTAATAGTAATGGGACCTCGAATGTTAAAAGGTTCTGCTTCTTTTTGTAGTTATACAAATATATCAAAGGAATGGAGAAGAGGGAATTGCCAAAAAAAAGGTCTTCTCGGGTGAAACCGTTAGTTTTAATAATCCTATTTCTATTTTTAGCAACTTTTGCTGCGATATATGCTGTCGGATTATATAACAGGGGCAAGGAGCCTATTGTAGAAGAGACAGATTCAAATAATAATAATCAGTTTTCCAGTGTTGATGCATTAGTAAGGGAGACCTTTTCCTTATCAAAAGAAGGAAAAGTTGCCCGTATTTCCTTTATTTCTGGTAGGACTGATTGGAATGAAGTGAATAAAGAATGGGGAAAATCAAATCACATATCGGAAGCGACTAAAGGCAGATATGAAGAATATGAGAATCACCGAGCAGTCATAGGTTATGCGGGTAATATAGTGAATGATATCAGGTCTTATGATTACGAACTGCAAACAATCTCCTTAAATGAGATTAAAAAGGCTGGTGGTGAACCTGATGAAGTACGGTTTTATAAAGATGCGACCCATGACCAAATAATACTTGTCTATCATATAACAAATGCAATCGAATTATCATGGATTTTACCAAAATCAACCGAAAGGGAGCCGAACCCTAAGGTGGACCATATTTCTGTCTATACTAAAGTTAAAAATAAGCTAGACCAACAACAAAAGGCCAAATCCATTTCAGAAATAATTTCTGGAATGACCCTGGATGAGAAAATAGGACAGATGATCCTTGCAGGAATTTCTGGAACCACAGTGGATGCAAATACACAAAATTTAATAACTCAGTATAAGGTTGGGGGAATTATTTTTTACAAAAATAATTTAGTAAACTCTGAGCAGGCCATTCAACTTGTAAATCAAATTAAATCTGTGAATGCTCCCAATCTTCCGCTTCTATTAAGTGTTGACGAAGAGGGTGGTCGGATCACTAGGTTGCCGAGCGGACTTGTTAACCTACCGCCAAATCAACAGATTGGAGTAGTAAATAGCCGGCAGTTTTCATATAAAGTTGGAGCGATATTGGGGGAGGAGTTAAAATCATTTGGTTTGAATATGGATTTTGCTCCAGTTCTCGATATCAACAGTAACCCGAATAACCCTGTTATTGGAGATAGGTCATTTGGAGACAACGCTAAATTGGTAAGCAAACTTGGTATTCAAACGATGAAAGGCATTCAGTCCGAGAATATTATTGCAACGATTAAACATTTTCCCGGTCATGGCGACACATCGGTCGATTCCCATCTGGAGCTCCCTATTGTTAATAAAAGTCTTAAGGAACTAAAAGAATTCGAATTAATTCCGTTTAAGCATGCGATTGATGATGGGGCAGATGTTGTCATGGTCGCTCATATCTTGTTACCCCAACTGGATCCAAAAAATCCTGCGTCCATGTCAAAAACGGTCATCACAGACGTTCTTAGAAACCAGTTGGGTTTCAAAGGTGTGATCATTACAGATGATATGACTATGAGGGCCGTTACAGATCATTTTGATATTGGGCGTGCTGTAGTAGAATCCATTAAGTCCGGCAGTGATATTATTTTAGTGGGTCATCATTATAACAATGTAGTTGAAACAATTTCTTCTTTGAGATCCGCTGTTCAGAAA
The DNA here is from genome assembly GCF_035811335.1 of Schinkia azotoformans. Lineage (NCBI taxonomy): Bacteria > Bacillati > Bacillota > Bacilli > Caryophanales > Bacillaceae > Schinkia > Schinkia azotoformans. The sequence goes on along the minus strand of NZ_JARSMD010000015.1, from coordinate 82,216 downwards.
GGGGAAATTCCTGAACAAAGAATAAATGAAAGTGTTGCCCGAATTATTGCATTAAAAAGGAAATATGAGATTAATAATTCCAAAGTTGGAAGTGCTAACATAGAAGGTATTAACCAATCCATTACAACACTCCTAAATGAGTATGTAAAATAATCATTTAGGAGTGTTTTTTCCATTTTTCTTCAAACGTTTATTAGATTTCGTTTAGAGTCAATTTAGATACACCTTTTAAAATTACTTTAGAAGAGATTAACAAATAAAAAATTGGAGAGTGAAATTATTGAATCCTAAAAATAGCTGGTGGATTTTAGTCATTGTTTCTTTGGGAGTCATTATCCCGTTTGTAGTACCCTATTTTACATTGGACCCCGCAAATAGCCGTGTTTCTTTTTCATCAGCGGCCATACAATTTCCCTTATTAGTTGCTCATATTGTAACGGCATGTGTTGCCCTAATAGTAGGCTTCATTCAATTTCTACATCCGATTCGAATGAAGTCACCTAGAGTCCATCGATATCTTGGTAGAGTGTATGTAAGCAGTGTTATTATAAGCGGGATTCTTGCTTTAGTTTATACTTTTTACGTTGAAAACTTTTCAAAGGCAACTTCCTTCCTCGTGTTATCACTTTTATGGCTTTTTACATGCTGGATGGGGTATCGGACTGCTACAAGAAAAAAAATTGACGAGCATCGCAAGTGGATGATTCGTAGTTTTGGGATCACATTAGTAGCAGTAAGTGGGCGTCTTTTGGTACCGGTATTGCTTCTGATTTATTCTATTTTAAACGGATTCACGCTCCCAGAAGGCAGGGAGGCAATGGTGGAAAATGTGTTAAATGTAAATATATGGGTTGGTTTAATTGCAAATTTCATCATAATTGAGTGGAAGATACTTAAGCAAGATAGTAAAGATAGTTGAAATATAAGATACTTTTGGGTTATTGACAATTGTTTGTTGTTAAGAAATTGTGAATTCTTTATTTCGACTTTATGATCTGTAAAATATAGCTTTTCAGATTTGTAATTTCATAAAGAAAGAGGTTGTAACGATCCTATAGCAGAGACTATTGGGGCAAAAAAATCAGCAGATAAAACTTGAGGGAATATAGGATTGACACGTGATTTTGTGTGAAATAAGGGAGTAAAGGCAGTTCAGTCTTTACTCTCTTTAATCTTAAACATTGAACCGGTACCCGACACCCCAAATGGTTTCAATGTATTGCGGTTTCGACGGGTCTGGTTCTATTTTTTCACGCAGTTTACCAATAAATACGGTTACTGTCGCATTGTCACCCATGGAATCCAAACCCCAGATTTTTTCGAATAACTCGTCTTTGGAGAACACTCTATTTGGATGTATCACCAAAAACAAGAGCAAGTCGTACTCTTTAGAAGTAAATGTAATTTCCTTTTCATTCACGAACACCTTTCTAGATAACTTATCGATATGAATGCCCCGGATGCGGATTTCGTCTTTCTGGCTCATTTCGTTATGGGACATCAATCGGTCGTAACGGGAAAGATGGGCTTTGACTCGGGCAACCAACTCACCTACACTGAAAGGTTTAGTCATATAATCATCTGCACCAAGTCCAAGACCACGGATTTTATCGATTTCTTCCTTTTTGGCTGATATCATTAAGATTGGTATGTTTTTTGCCTGTCTAACCTGTTTACAGATTTCAAATCCGTCCGTATTCGGGAGCATGAGGTCGAGAATAAGTAAATCAAAATCCTCTCCAAGTGCCTTTCTAAGACCAATATCACCGCTTGTGGCAATTTCCACAATAAAGCCGCTCGCTTCTAAATAATCCTTTTCCACTTCTGCAATGACCTGGTCATCCTCAATGATTAGAATTCGTTTCAATCGTGTTCACCCTCATTAATGTAAAATAAATACTGGTCCCTTCTCCTAATTGACTTTCCGCCCAAACTGTTCCACCTTGTCCTTCAATAATTTGTTTGACAATTGCGAGTCCGAGGCCAGATCCTCCTGTTTCTGTGTTTCTTGATGGGTCGGCACGGTAAAAGCGGTCAAAAATATGAATTAGAGACTCGTTATCAATGCCTGGACCGTTATCCTTAATGTGTACCATCGCTTTTTCGTTGTTTTGTAACAATTCCAACCGAATGTCTTTATATGGTTTATCATTATATTTTAGGCTGTTGCCGATAATATTCAACAGCACCCTGCTTAGCTTTTCACGGTCAGCCATTACAAGAATCGGACTATGATTGGCGGCAGAAAATGTAAGACGTGTATTTCCCATCCGTGGGTCAATGCGCAGTTCATCAACATAATTTCGTAAGTATGCATGAATGTCCAACGGTTCCAAATGGAACGGCAGGCGCTTTAAATCCAGCTTAGAATACAGCATCAATTCATCAATCAAAACGTCCATATCTTCTGTTTTTTTTGCAATCATATTCATATATTTTTCCTGTTTTTCCTTAGAATCCGCAATGCCTTCTTGAATACCCTGAACACACGCCTTTATTCCAGTAATTGGCGTCTTCAGGTCATGTGAAATGTTGGAGATGAGTTCTTTGCGATTTTCTTCATATTGTAGCTGCAGATGAATGGACTTCTTCAGCCGAATTCGCATTTCCTCAAACGCTGCTCCCAACTCACCAATTTCGTCTTTTCGTTTCAACTTTACCTCATGATCCAAGTTTCCTCCTTTAAATTGGTTCGCGGCATTTTTTAACATGTACAAAGGTTTGATAAAGCTCCGGGAAACTAAAAAGGTAAGGATTCCATTTGTCAGCCCAATCACCAATAACAGCGATAAAAAGAGCAATGGAAAAAACTTTCTTGCCTCGTTGAAAAAGGGTGTTAGATCGGAAACCAAATAAACCGTTCCAACGGTACCATCACTGAATTGGGTATGATATTTTTCCACTGAAAAACGGTCCCGTCCCCAGCGATTTTGGGTTTGGTTCGTTTGTATCTTCGAAATGGGCTGGTTAAGTTTTAGGCTCTCCACAAAAGGTGAAGAAAAAGTAACCTGATTATTATTTTTCATGACAACTAGGCCCGTCTGCAAACGATTCAATTGTTCGTCGGTTTTTTTCAAAAAATCATGATCAGTAAATCGGTCGGGGGCTGTTTGTGCCATGAATTTCACGCCGGCAATCAGATCACGGCGTTGGTTGGACGCCTCCCAAAAGAATGGCATTCCTTTTCCAGCCCCGACATCTTTATAAAGGGATGAAACCAGTGTTGTGGCAATTAAGGCAAACAAGACGATGGGTATAAAGGTCATTGCGATATAGGAAAGCAGTAGTCTTGTTTTGATGGACATAATCAAATCCCCTTAGAACCGTTTTTTTCTCAAACAACATTGATTCTGCTGAATAAGTCATTATACAATTTTGTGTGCATATGACAAAACGACCAAGTTAGTCGTTGCTTGGCCGCCTTTTATCTTAGTGACGCCAGCGGCGTGTTATGTCATCTTTTTTGATTTCTTCGATTTTCTTGTCTGTTAAGTCAACCGTTTCCGGAACTGTTTTATTAAAGTCGGTGTAATCTATATCAATGTTAATTGTGAGATCGTGTTTTTTACCGGAGTCATCTGTTCCGATAATCTTTATTTTAGCCGACTGCTCTTCCAGAACATTATTTGGGCTGATTTCAGCCTTCAAATCAATTTTATCAACCTTAATTTTATCTGTTAGTTTGGGCATGTTTGCCATCCAGTCTAGTGTATTTTCGCTCTCGGGGTGATTGCCCAACTTGGATACAGCCAATGTTCCGACGGCATTTACCACTGCAGGAACCTGGTCTCCGGCAAGATACAGTTCAACGTGCTTGCCGCCATTTGCTTTATTTTCAACGGTCGCAAGCTCTTTAATATTTCCGAACAATGTTCCGAATATTTGCCCAACCGCTTTTGGCGGACCTTGCTGATCTCCGTTATGTTGCCATTTAGAGGTGTTTAACTCTTTGACCTTATAAACATCCTCTTCACTGTTTTTAAATACAACCTTTCCTTCTTGACGAAACACATTGATTGATCGTGTTTCAGTATTGTCACCAATAAACGCAGCTACACTCCCGGCTTTTTGATCTTTATTTACTTTTAAGTCAGCAGTTCCTATGATAATCTTCTTTCCATTATCTGTGATCGTCAAATCAACATTTGCTGTCATGCTTGATTCAGCCTTCGTATTTTTTAACGCAGTTTTATAAGTGTCGTATCCAGATGTATTCTCCATTGCGGAAATACCGCCGGCCAAAAACAGAACCGCTCCGATTCCTAACCCTGCTCCTGCAGTCAACCATTTCTTTTTCATAGCTACCTCCAACATTTATTTTTTTGAAAAGCTAGTTTTGCCTAAGCTTTCTGTTATCCATCATATCTTCCATGTCTAAAGCGCCTCTAAACCAATTCTAAAAAAAAGTATAAAAACTCATAAAAGTGTGGGACGAAGGGTCGGGAACTCTGACCCAATTTTAAAAGAGTGTTTTAAAGATAAAATGGTAACAATAAAAACTCATAATAAGAGGGAGGATTTTTTTATGAGGTTTCGAGCAATTATTCAACTAAGCAAAAAAAACGCAACAGGTATTCCAGTACCGGAGGATGTAGTAGCTGGCCTCGGAGCAAGCAAGAAACCGGCAGTACGCGTTACTATAGGAGAATACACCTACCATAGCACTGTAGGGTCAATGGGTGGGAAGTTCATGATCCCGCTCAGTGCAGAGCATCGTAAAGGAGTCGGTGTCACAGCAGGTGACGAAGTGGATGTGGACATTGAACTAGACACCGAGCCTCGTGAGCTTACCGTGCCTTCCGATTTCTTAGAAGCACTTGAGCACGAAAGTGAAGCAAAACACTTTTTTGAAGGGTTATCCTATAGCAATAAACGAAGATTTGTCCTTTCAATTGAGGGAGCCAAGACATCCGAGACTCGCCAGCGTCGGATTGACAAAGCAGTAGTTACATTAAAAGAAGGTCGAACTCAGTAATGAACCTCTCACGACTAAAGTCGCGAGTTTCTAACAACCCTACGGGTTGAAAGGACCCGACATTCTAAAACTAGCCTTAAGATTCCTGCTTCACAGAGAACTGCATCCCATAACGAACGTCTTACACTCTCTCCAACAATAAACTGCTTAATTTATTGCCCAATGCTTTTAACACTGGCAGGCACACCCCGCAGTTCCTACGGGAAGAAAAAAGGAATATCTATGAAGCAACAGGTGTTCGTAATATACGAATACCTTCTTCTTTTATGTTATTGGCCGCATTACGGTCGCGATCATGTTCTGCCCCGCAACTTGGACAAACCCATATACGGTCAGAAAGAGATAATAGCGTGTGTTTCTCTTTACACCCATTACATTGTTTCGAAGAAGCAAAAAAGCGGTTAATTAACACGACTTTTTTATTGTCCCAAATTGCTTTGTAAGAAACGAATGTTACAAAAGTAGACCAACTTACATCAGCGATACTACGAGCTAATTTTTTGTTTTTAATAAGACCTTTTACATTTAAATCTTCTAACACGATAACTTGGTTTTCGTTTACGAGTTTTCGAGATTGTTTATGCAAAAAGTCTTTACGTAAATTGCTGATTTTTAAGTGTAACTTGGCTACGTTATGTTGCAGTTTTTTATAATTAGAAGAACCTTTCTTTTTATTTTTTAATTGACGTTGCAAGGTAGCCAACTTTTTTAAGTATTGTTTCAAATAGCGTGGATTTTCAATTTTATTACCATTTGAATCGATTAAAAAATGGGTTAAACCTAAATCGCAACCCATGATATTTTCTGCTGAAACCAAAGACCAATCGATATCGTTTTCTATAGGGACGACTTCTTCAATTTTTAAAGAAATATGCGTTTGACCACTACTATGCACGGTAACTGTTGCCCCTTTGATTTTACCGTTAAACCCTTGTTCCTTAAATAATCGACGTTGTTTCTTTGACAATTTAACGTTTACCCAACCTAATTTAGGTAGTTTAATCTGCTCTTTTTCAAAGTCTAACGCAATATTACCATTCGTTTCTTTTGTTGAATAACTTTGTTTAGATTTGTGTTTTGATCTGAATTTTGGATACCTATTTTGACCTTTGAAAAATCGGTCAAAAGCATCGTCTACTTGTTCTAATGCACATTCCAATGCGAATTTATCCACTTTTTTCAACCAATTAAACATAGGGTGGTCTTTTAAAGCATTGAACGATTGTTTAAATTCACCACTTCTCAAAGTTTCTTTGGTTTCATGATACACTTCCTGTCGTTCACCTAAGAAAAAGTTAAACGTAAAACGTGCACAACCAATCGTTTGAATAATTTGTTCATGTTGTTTCGGTGTGGAAAAGGCACGGAACTTTAATCCATAATTACGGATTTTCTTGTTTTCTTTTGCCAATTCTTCATTTCGTTGTTTTATTGTTTTTCGTTTTCCAGCCATTCCACTCACCACCGATCTCAATTTGATATCTTAATTTTACCAAATATTTACCATAAACACAAACGTTCGTTCTTTATTTTAATATAAAAAACTGAAAAAAAAAGCGCCCTAACTCACGACTGAATTCACAAGTGTGCGGGCGCTAGTTATCAAATAATGTAAATAACTTTAATCGAATGGTCGACTAATACAGGGATACTATAAACATTTACACCTGAACTACCAGACCTTTATTATGATCCGAAACTTTGGGGACAAGTCGGTCAGGATGGAACGATTGATAAATTGCTGGCATTGAATTCCGGTGAAATCACCGGTTTAATTGGTATGGCGGTGGATTATAGTAACGAAAGAAATGAACTGAAATACTGGATTGCCGTAGAAGGTAAAGGGAATTTACCGGATAATTTCTCCACATTCGATGTACCGGCGGCAAAATGGGTCGTATTTGAAGTTGTGGGTCCGTATGCCCAATCTGAAATCTGGGTTCCTGTTAAATAAACATGGTATATTATTAGTATAAAGACCCCATAAAATGTTAATTTATCAGATGCCAATTGAAGTAATGGGGCATTAATTTAACAACTGATCATCATCCGCAATCGGGCGCCATCCTTTAACAGGAAAGCGCTCATTTTTCATTATAGGGCCAGATTGCGGAAGACTATATTGTGAAAATGCTATTAAGTATAGTGCTAGTTTTAAATGTTACCCTACCACTTTCATTTTCTGATGTTATTGCAGGAGTAGTTAGCCAAAACATAACTACAATAAGTGGGTGTACTACAAAAGATTCCATTAAAAATCCCGAAGCAATTTTACTAATCAATATTGATACGGGATTTTTATTTTTATTTACACAGTAGTTTCTTTTATGTCTGCTTTCAATTCTTTAAACCATTTTAAGTTCACTAAATGGTGAGAACGAGAATTTTCGTTCATGCGATGAAAATAATCAACTTTACCAGGTAATTCTTTAGTGTTAGCTAGGTATTCATCGAGATGAGCAATTCTAGCTTTAGTTTGATCGATTTGTGATTGGATTAATTCCAATAACTTATTTTTATCGAATTCGTCTGCAAAGAGTAATGTGCCATAGAATTGTAAGTTTACATACTCGGATTTAGTCCCATATTTGGCCATTAATTTATCGAATTCTTCCATTCCCAAAGACGTGATTTTAAAAGTGTGAATTTCACGATCATTGTTTGGACGGGTTTGATACGTTTGTTCAATCAAGCCTTTTTCTTCAAGTTGTTGCAAATTGTAATAAAACGATCCTTTAGTGAAATTCACGATATATTTATAATGTCGTTTTTCCATTAAACTTAATAGTTCGTATCCATGAGCGCCAGGGTTTTGAATAAGTAAGCCAAGGATAAGTAAAGGAATCAAGGCTGCATCACCTTTGCCATTTGTACTTCAAATTCAGCGTATGTGATTTTACCAAGAGCCAAATTCATACTGTGAATATAAATTAGTTCAGTTTTCGAATAGTTATTGTTTATTTTTAGTGATTGAACTTCATCCGCAAGAGACCCTAAGATATGACCCTTTTTTGAAAATGCTTCGAAGTAGCGATAACCGAATTTTCGTTGGGAAATGGCGTTAAAATGAATACCATCCGGATTGGCAGTTAAACCTTCTGCTGATACAAAATAACAATTTTGCTGCTCATGAGCGAATTGACGTAATTGTTCATTGATTTCTTGGAATTCTGTTGAGTACTTTCCGAAACCGGATTTTCCAAGAAAATCCCCAAGCTCACCAATGATTAATGGGACATTTTGAAGGTTTAATTCTTTTCGTAAAGTCTCAATGATAAAAGATAATTTTTCATAATACGTTTCATGTAGAGAATTATTGCTATCACTTTCACCTTGATGCCAAAGTATGCCACAAATTTCACTAGTTTCAAGAGCAAACCTTGCTTCAGACAAAGCATGTTGAAAAAGAGTACCCTGCGGATGCCAATCGTTCAAGGAACTGCCACCTTCCGCACAAGGAATCAAACCAATTTCTTCATCTGGCTGGGCTTTCGACCATGCCTCTGCAAAAGATGCTGCTAGACTTACACCAGCAACTGGGCGGTCATAATTAATTGGCTCTGTCATCATTTGCCACTGACCGTTGCGAAGCATTTTTATTTTTTCATTATAGATAGGTTCTACCTCATGCAGGAATCCACGACCTGCCATATTTGATTGCCCTAGCATTAAAAAAGATTTTATCATTTAATTTTCATTCCTTTACACAATAGTCTAATTAGACTTCAATATTATAGAGTCTAATTAGACTATCGTCAACTCGATGTATCTGGTAAATTTTTAATAACGAACTAATATAGAACTGTCATCGTTCTAATAACTACTGAAAGAAAATATTGAGTAGGAATAACAAGGTTGAACTTCTCTTATAAAATAAAGATAATTACTTTATTGATTATAATAAGTATGAGGAAGAAGGCTATTAAAAATAGGGATTTATGAATTAAAATACATCAAAGTACAGGTGCAATAATTCAATTATCATATTCCACAATCGGGCGATTCTTGAAAAAGAATTGTGCCTTCTTTAGCTATAGGGCCATTTAATTGAGTAACCTAATAGGAAAATACCTATTGATATATATTATGAAATAAAGGAAAATTATCCATATTAAATTTATAACAAGGAGGAATTTTACTTGAAGCTTATAAGCATAATTATTATGACAGTAGCGTTATTAATAACTTGCTTATTCCCCCATCAAAACGTTTATGCAGCAACATCAATTAACGTCAAAATCAATGGACAAACTCTCTACTTTGATCAACCACCAATAAATGAGAATGGAAGAGTACTAGTTCCAATGCGAACAATCTTTGAGGTGATGGGTGCAGATGTTCAGTGGGTAACACAAACAGCAACTGTTAAAGCTACAAAAGGAGACTTAATGATCAATTTACCACTAAACCACAAACAAGCAACCATAAACGGAGTAAAGAAGGGTTTAGATGTACCAGCAAAATCAGTAAATGGACGTACTCTCGTTCCTTTACGGTTTGTTAGTGAAGCTCTTGGTTGTCAAGTTGTATGGAAATCAGCAAAGTCTTTGGTATCCATAAGTTATGATGGCGAGATAGTCATTCCATCTCCTGCCGCTACTCCAATAAATGGGGATGAGGAGGAAAGATTATCAGTACCTATTGGTAATGCTTTTGATGGAATAGAGGTACCACTTTTAAAATCAGAAGTATTTGATGATTTCCTTGATAAATAGTCAAGTATAAGAACTAACGGAGTACTTTCGTAAAAAATTTAGGGGTTATTTGCAGTTCTATTACATATTCTACTATTCAACAATCGGCGCAATTCTTGAATTAGAATTGTGCCTTTTCAGTTAAAGGGCAGATTATTGAAGAACAATTAAAATTGGTGCAATATATCATCATTCTTTCAAGTAAAATATACCTAATATAATTGGTTCTTTCAGGAGGTTGAATTAAGTGAACAGTTCCCCAAATAAAATGAAGCTTATCATTCCAAAAGGATGTGACAATGCTCCAAGGAAACAAATAGTTATTGATTTTACAGTAGCTATATTAAAACAGCAAAATGAAATCATTAAGGAATATGCTGATGAATCTATTATATGGTATCAATTAAAAGATAATAAAAAAATAGAAGGTCAATGTTCATTAATTACTATTTTGCAGGATGAAAATAAAAACATCATTGACTGCCTTGAAATTTACCAAGTGATAACTCACGGGAAATTCGCTTCAATAAATGGTGTGATTTCATTAGCAAATGGTACAAAAATTGATTTCTGCGATGTATATATGTTTAGCAATACTGCAAGGTCTGGAAAGGTAAAGGAAATAAAATCATATAGACTGGGACGGAGGGTCGGGAACTCTGACCCATTGTCCGGCAATCGGGAGGGCAACCTTTGACTTTTACCAAAAGACAGTATAAAATTAAAATTGAATTTTATAGGTTAAGGAGGATTATTAAAAAATGACACACTCAATGAGACTACGTTTCCCAACTTTGAACAAGTAATTGAATACGTTCAAAGGCTCTGTTTTGTGTTTACAGAGTAAACGGGATAAGTCTGTCCTTTTTTAATAATCTTCATTTCATATATGGAAAGATTAGAAAGGTGGATTGTTCTGCCTTTCTTTATTTTTGTCTAATAAATCTTTCTTTGCTTACCCCAAAGGTAGGTTTATTCGCTGACGGTTTCTAGATGTCCATAAAATAAGGACGGGTCTCTTTCCCTTTACTCTCAAATCACAGGCAGATGCTTGTGATTTTTTATTTTGAAAGGGGACGGAAGAGCAATGGAAAATGTATGCATTGAATTGGAAAATATTGAACTTTCATTTTTAGATAGAGTGGTATTAAACATTCCACGACTCGCTGTACACCAGTTCGACCGAATCGGTATTGTCGGGAAAAATGGTGCTGGTAAGAGTACCTTATTAAAACTGATGGATGGTCAAATTAAGCCAGAAAAAGGGCGAGTGAAACGTTTTATAGATTTTGCCTATTTTGATCAACAAGCTATTCCTGAGATAAAGGAAGTAAATTACGAGCTAAAAGGGAAACTGTCTATTCCAGAAACGGAGATTGAAAAGTTTAGCGGTGGGGAACAGACAAGGCTAAAGTTAGCTCAAATATTCTCAAACTATCATGAAGGATTATTAATTGATGAGCCAACCACCCATCTTGATGCGGAGGGTATACAATTTTTTATCGAGGAATTGAACTACTATTATGGTGCCTTAGTCATAGTAAGTCACAACCGGTATGTATTGGATAAACTTGTAACAAAGATATGGGAAGTGGATGATGGAACTGTAACGGAATATACAGGGAACTATTCTGATTATGTAGCACAAAAAGAGCTTCAGAAAAGACAGCAACAGGAGCAGCATGATCAGTATGTTAAAGAGAAATCAAGACTTATGAAGGCCGCAGAAGAAAAAATGAAGAAAGCCGAAAAAATTACGCAGGCAAATGGACGTATGTCCAAAAAAGAAACAAAAGCAAAAGCCAATAGAATGTTTATGACGAAATCAAAGGATACAAGTCAAAAGTCAGTCCAACGAGCAGCAAAAGCGATGGAACAGAGAGTAGAAAAGCTTGAAGAGGTGGAAGCCCCAAAAGAGGAGCAAATCATTCATTTTCACCAGCCGTCTGCTCTTCAATTACACAATAAATTTCCGATTATGGCGGATTGTGTAACGATAAAAGCTGGGAATAAGGTACTTCTCAAAGAAGCAAGATTCCAGTTTCCATTGGGTAAGACAATCGCCATTACTGGAAAGAATGGTTCAGGTAAAACGACGTTACTTCATCATATACTACAGCGGGGTGAAGGGATAACGATTTCTCCAAAAGTAGTGATCGGGGCGTATGAACAGATGGCTTATCAATTTACTAAAGATGAAACGGTACTAGACTTTATGAAGGATAGAAGCGACTTTAGCGAAAGTAAGATTCGATCAGTTCTTCATTCGATGGGTTTTACAGGAAATGACTTAAACAAGAACGTTCGGAATTTAAGTGGCGGAGAGGCCATTCGTCTTGTATTGTGTCAGCTGTTTTTAGGGAGATATAATGTGTTGATCTTGGATGAACCGACAAACTTTTTAGATGTTTTCTGTATAGAAGCATTGGAACGATTTTTAAAAGGGTATGATGGAACCATTCTCCTTGTCTCACATGATAAAACTTTTATTAATAGAGTAGCTGATTGTATATACGTAATAGAAGAGCAAAAAATAGTGCATGAAGCATAACGTGGGACGCGGGGGCGGGAACTCTGGCCCTGTGTTAAAAAAATTATAGAAATGAGTTGTTAGTCAATGAACACAGTAATTAACAATCAAAAGAAGAATTGGTTAAAGAATATTATTCTCTTTTTAAGCAGCCAGACGATTTCCCTTTTCGGATCTTCCTTGGTTCAATATGCGATGATGTGGTATATAACACTTACAACGGAATCTGGAGTGATGATGACGTTGTATATTATTTGCGGTTTCATTCCGACTTTTCTTTTATCTCCAGTTGCAGGGGTTTGGGCAGATCGCTACAATCGGAAAACGCTGATTATTTTAGCGGATGGACTTATCGCAATGGCAACTTTAATCCTTGCTATTCTCTTTTTATTGGGATTTGATGCAATTTGGTTACTTTTTGTAATGGCGGCCGTTCGTGCTTTTGGTACAGGCATCCAAATGCCGGCTGTTGGGGCTATTTTACCGCAAATTGTACCAAAGGATAAATTGACAAAGGTGAATGGAGCGAACGGAAGTATTCAAGCTGTTATCATGTTTGTAGCTCCAATGGTTAGTGCAGCCCTACTTACAATGACTTCGATTGAAATCATATTTTTTATTGATGTCATTACGGCAGCGATGGCAATCGTCACCCTACTTACCTTTGTAAAAATCTCTATACATGAGAAAGCCGCGGAAAAACAAACAACAAGTTACCTTAATGATTTTAAACAAGGATTACAATATATAAATAACCATGGTTTTCTAAAGCAATTTTTCCTGTTTTTTGCAGTCTTCTTTGTTTTGATGGCTCCTGCGGCATTTTTGACACCACTGCAGGTTACACGTAGTTTTGGTGGTGATGTGTGGCGACTAACAGCTATCGAAATTGCCTTTTCAATTGGTATGATGGCTGGTGGAGGTATCATCGCTTCTTGGGGTGGCTTCCAAAATAAAATTAAAACATTGGGATTCGCAAGTGTTATTATGGGAGTCTGTACAATTGCACTGGGGATTGTTCCGGTTTTTTGGATTTATTTAGTCTTCATGGCTTTGTTCGGTGTTGCTATGCCAATTTTCAATACTCCAGCCAACGTCCTATTACAGGAAAAGGTAGAGGAAGATTATTTGGGTAGGGTTTTTGGGGTGATGGGAATGATCTCAACCTCGATGATGCCGCTTGGAATGCTTATATTTGGTCCAATTGCAGATTATATCAAAATCGAATGGCTACTATTGGGAACGGGCGTATTCATTATCATACTAGCAATTTTTCTAGGCCGGAATAAGGTTTTACTTGAAGCGGGAAAACACGTATTGGAAGAATCCTAAATTGTTGAAAACGAGGGGCAGATGTCCCTCGTTCTTTACGTGGCTCCCAAAAATAAAATCAACGTTTATTCTTTTGTTGTATCCCCTATCTTTACAGGGTTGAAGTTGTTCCTTCCAATAGTTCCGACAAGGATTCTTTTAATTTGATGGCCACTCACTTTTATTCATAATTTGAATTTTAATCAGCTGTACTGGTTTAGGATTTTATTTAACTTTTCTTTCATGCAATCAATTAATTCAGTTGGACCTTTAATGATAGCCTCTTCACCATAGCTAATAAAATGATTAGAAAAAAAGTTAATATCATCTTTTGAGATATCGCCTTTCAAAAATCCAAATCCATCATCTCTTTTAGTCAATTCAACATTTAGCCATTTTGTTGGTTTATACATTTCTACACCCTTTTTAGTTAGTTCGACATTTAATTGGTATGTATCTTTATTTTTATTAATTAGGCTAAAACGGTTTTTCAAATGAAACTTTGACAAATCAAAATCAATAGGACGATTATTCTCATCAAGCTCTACGGATGTTATACGATCACATCTGAAGACACGATAATCCTTCCTATAAAAACAATAAGATGGACAATACCACTTTCCTTCAGTTGCATAGATCCCAATTGGTTGAATACTTCTCTTGGTGATTTTACCGTTTTTTTCATAGTTTATTATGATTACCTCTTGTTCTATTGATGCTTCTAATAATTGTTTTAAAAAAGGGATTTCTTCCTGTTGGAGAGCTGATACAAAATCAACTCGGTCTTTCATTCTGTCAATTGCATCTCTTGTATCACCTGAAAGATTTAGATAGAATTTCTTTTTTATGGATTCAAACTCTATATCAAATGGTAGGGAAATGTAGTGTCTTAAGGCATGCATTGCAAAAAATATAGCGATGGCTTCATCTTCACTAAATGCAATTGGAGGGAGAATTCTTTCATTTAGGACTTGATAACCACCATGAGGCCCTGCCTCAGAATACAATGGTACACCCATCTCACTTAATTCTTGTAAATCTCTCAAAATGGTTCTTTTTGAAACCTCAAATTCTTGTGCTAATTCCCTAACAGTAAATCTTTTTCTTCGATTAACCATCATTATCATTTCGTTTAATCTTTTTGCTTTAGACATTTCTACCTCCAAAAAATAACAGTGACATCTGTTGTCACCATCATAATATATAATAGCAATTAGATAAAGAATAAGAAAATGTGATTCAGACTAGATTATGGGAGGAATTCGATATGTATGCAACAATTTCAGACTTTATTAATGAATGGAATAAGGAAGCTTTATTAACTCAAAACGTACTAGATGGATTGACAGATGATTCATTAAATCAAAAGGTTTATCCGGAAGGACGTACTTTGGGAAGGATTGCGTGGCATTTAACAACATGTATTCCTGAATATTTAGCTAATTTCGGATTGAAAATTGATATGGTTGAAAATGCCGAAAGTGTTCCGGCTACCGCAAAAGAGATTGCAGAAACATATAGAAATGTAAGTGCCAAAGCAGCTAAAGTTATCGAGGAACAATGGACAGATGAAACACTTTCACAAATCCAAGATGCCTTTGGCAGACAAGAAACAAATGCTTCTATTATAATGGGGTTAATCAAGCACACCGTTCACCATCGCGGGCAGGTTACAGTCCTTATGCGTCAAGCAGGAATTAAACCATTTGGGGTTTACGGGCCGCCAAAAGAGGATTGGATTTATTTAGGTGTGGAAAATCCGCCGCTTTAATAATTTTGTACTAAACATCCTTGAACAGTTCATATGTTCAAGGGAATTCTTGTCATTTACGTAATAACAATTTCATTTAAGGAAAATTAGGGGGGCATCAATATTTATGCGACCAAGCATCACAGTAATCACATTAGGTGTAGATGATTTGGAAAAAGCATTGGAATTCTATCGTGATGGTTTGGGATTTCCAACAGAAGGTATTGTAGGTAAAGAATTTGAGCATGGAGCAGTTGCCTTTTTTGACCTACAAGCAGGTTTGAAACTAGCTATTTGGAAACGAGAAGATATTGCCTATGAGGCAAAGGTTACACAGACTTCAGCAAGCCCTACTGAATTTACAATTGGTCACAATGTAAACAATAAAGAAGAAGTGGACAAGGTAATGGAACAGGCCAAAAAAGCAGGCGCAACAATAACGGATCCAGCACATGACACTTTTTGGGGAGGATATTCCGGTCACTTCCAGGATCCGGATGGCCATTTGTGGGAAATAGCCTGGAACCCCGCTTGGGAGATAAAGGACTAGATATTACGTAGTCAAAAAGTATAAAAAATCCATCAATTCAAAAATCTAAGCTAAATCACGTTCATTCTACTTCCTTCAAAATTCGTTCAATCGATATGAGTCGTTCCTTTATTTCTGTCATTTCGGTTGCTAGCTTCTCATTTAGCAGTGTGGTTGCTTTCTGGGCTTCAATTGCATCAGCAGCTTGTTTTCGAAAGACTTCCTCATTTTGGCTTTTTGTCGCTGTTTTTGCAATTGGTACTATAAACAGTACGGCAAGTGCAAGAATTAAAATAATAAATCCCATTCCCGCTAATCCAAAAATAGTTTCACCATTCATCATTTTTTACCTTCTTTCTTTTTAATTGTTAATGCCTTTACAGCTTTATGAACGATTTCTTGTGTAATATGGGTATCAAATGGATTATGATATAGTGAAACTTATAAGGAATGGAAAGGAGATGTTATTTTTATGTTTAGCAACCAAAGTATTGAGATTGTAACAAATGGGGAGGTATGTGCAAAATAATTCCATGCATAAAACCTCCCAAAGATTATGATCTAAACTTTAGGAGGAAATGAAGTTGAATAATATTGATATGATCGATTTGGGACTTACTGAAGAATTTATACAGGAGTCTAAAATATATAACAATCTCTTTATTGGTTGAGTTTCATCACAATCTAAAAATCTATGTAAGGTTATTACGGAAAATGGTGAGATTGCGGCTGAGATATCAGGGAAATTTCACCATAGTGTAAAAGAACTCTACAAGACATGAACTGATCATGCTGCCGAATTTAGGTGTTGTTATAGACACTCCGGGCATGAGGGAGCTTGGGATTATTAGTGCGGATTTAACGAAATCCTTTGCAGATATTGAAGAACTTGCTTATAGTTGTAAATTTAACGACTGTACTCACAAAGATGAGCCAAGCTGTTCGGTGCAAAAAGCAATTAAAGATGGTACTTTATCAGTTGAAAGGCTGGAAAGCTATTGAAAACTAAATAGGGAAACTAAGTATAACGGCCTAAATTCTAAAATGATTGAAAAAGAAAAGATAAATGACATGTTTAGTAGTATGGGTGGCATGAAAAATGCTAGGAAATTCATCAAAGAACAAAACAGAAAAAAAAGAAGATGAAATCCTAGAAATATTTGAAAGGATGATTAGGGAAACGGAAGGAGACTAAAATTGAAAGTAGCATTCATTATTTTTGAGGATTTAACTGCATTAGATTTTATAGGAGTATATGACGCTGTTACAAGATTAAAAACAATGAATTTTATTCCAGAGTTGGAATGGGAAATTTGTTCGTTTACTGAACGGGTTGTTGATGGTACTGGACTAATTTTTACTCCAACTAAAGTAAATGAATCTCTTGAAACATACGACATGGTTATAGTTCCAGGTGGATTTGGTACAAGAAGATTAGTTGATGATAGTGCATTTATTGAATGGTTAAAAACTTCAAAACCTTGTAAAATAAAGGCTTCTGTATGCACAGGTTCTTTGTTATATGGTTCAGCTGGTTTCTTACAAGGGAAATCAGCTACAACCCACCCAAGTGCCTTTGAAAATCTAAAAAAATATTGTACAGTGGTGAATGATCGAATTGTAGATGAAGGGGATGTCATCACAGCAAGAGGTGTAAGTTCATCCATTGATTTAGGTCTTTATCTTTGTGAAAAACTAGCAGGTCATGATGCAAAAGAAAAAATTCGTATCCAAATGGATTATCAAATCAACTAAAATTTAAACGGCTTTGGAGACGAATCTGTTTTAGAGGTTTTGGTAGGCTTTTATGAAGAATTCAATCAAAAGCATATAGAACCGACTATCAATATTCCAAAGGATAATCTAAAAGCTATAAAAAATGGCGTATCTGTGGTTATTTTATATCCACGGATACGCCATTTATTTAATGACTAAAACACATTCGGCTATGTGGTTTGATCCCTTGTATGAAAGGGTACTTCCCTTTAGATTAGCCGCTCAATCTGTTTTCTTTTCCATGACCAGCGATAATACGCATATTGTAAACCAAGACTGACGAAAAAAGCGGCAGGATAGCCGACCCAGATTCCTTTTATCCCAAGGCTGCTGAAATTGGAAAGGAAGTAAGCCACAGGTACTTCTACACACCAAATTGAAAGGATGCTAAACACGGTTGGCCACAAGACCGTTCCACTTGCCCGCATGACCGCACCAATGATCATTCCATGCCCAAAAATCAAATAGCTCCATAGTGTAATCATAAGCAAGCTGTGGGCTATATTCAGGGTATGCTTGCTTGTAAGGAACCAAGATAAAATATCCTGCGAGAATACATAAACGAGGATAATTAATACACCACCAACTAAATAGTTGAGTAATAAGCCGACCCTGATTACTTGACCAAGCCGTTCTTGTTGGTTACGGCCAATAGCCTGGGCTGCAAAAATAGAAACGGCAATTCCAATGCTCATTGCAGGCATGGATACGTAACTTACTACTTGGTTTACAGCACCGTAAGCAGCGGTTGCATCGGATCCAAAACGATTCACAAGGCTTAAGACTGCAATTTCCGCAAGGGATACAAGTATCATATTGACGCTGGACGGAATCCCCAACCGCAACAATAATATCAACAGTTCCAAGTTAATGCGAAGATGCCTCCAAACCGATGCATCGAATTGTAAGGGATGGTTTATTTTTTTTAGGTAAAAGAGCATGATGACGAAAGTCAGGATTGTCGATATCACGGAAGCATATGCTGACCCGTAAACCCCTAATTCCGGCAGACCCAACCATCCAAAGATGAGAAAAGGTAGCAAGACTACATTTAGCGTTGTACTAATAAGGAGCAAATAAAAGGGAGTTTTGGAGTCTCCCGTTCCGCGCATAAATGTAGTATAGGCAATATATAGGAAAAGGACCGGCATCGACCAAAATAAGATCCGTGCATAATGAACGGTCATGCCAATAATATTTTCCGGTGTTCCGATCAGGCGAAGGATATCAAACGTGAAAATTCCACCTATCACCGCCATGACCACACTCAGGATAAAGGTCGTCGTTAAAGTGGTTCCCACGATTTGCTTTAATCGCTCCTCATTATGTGAACCATAGGCTTGCCCAATCAGAATGGAACTCCCCGAGCCGATTCCAATGGTGAATGAAATAAGTAGAAAAAACAATGGAAAAAAGGCAGAAATGGCTGCTAAGGCTTCGACGCCTAGCCACCGACCGACAATGATGCTGCCTGCCAATTGGCCAATCGATTGCAGGGCATTACTAAGAATCAAGGGGATAAGAAACAAAAACATGGAACGCCACAGTGGTTGGTTCCCCATTCCTTGAAAGTTACCATTCCCTTTTTGTATCTCTTGGGTTGATGTCATATTTTGTTCACCTGTATCTTAAGATTTTTTGCATACCCATTTTCAGACTTTTTTCTTCTTGTTGTATCCACTTTCTTCATACGGTTGAAGTTGTTCCAACCATTTATCCTCAAGTTCCACCAAGGCTTCTTTTTCATTAAAATAAGGATCGTCTTTCTTTTTAAGTGTTTCTAATATGTCGATGCTGAATATATCCGCACCATAATAACTCCAGTCTTCTTGCAGCTCTTTGTTCGTAGGTGAGGCAGTGCCTGCCTCTAAACTGAATTTTAGCCCGTTTAATGTTTTAAAATTTCTAGTACTTCCGATAAAAACTTTTCCATTTTGATTATTTTTAATTTGATAAACACCGCCTTCGATCGGCATTTCCTTATAAATCTGTTTTAATTCTTTTTTTCGATCCATTCCCATTGTTAACACTCACTTTCATGCATTATTTTTTTAACCAGTATTGACTTCCATCTGACTTTCTTTCTATAAAGCCATATTCGATTAAATATCTTCGAATCAATGCATAATCTTCATGTATATCTTCTAAAATCTGATTAATTTCTTTTTCTGTATAGATTCTATCTTTTTCGAATTTTCCTTTGATTTCTCGAATGATAATTAATCTTTGTTTTTCTTTCGGAGGGAATTGCGTTAATCGCCCATTAATTCCTTCAGGTAAAAACTTTTTAATGATTTCTCTTTGTTCCGCTTCCGTAACAGCATAGCGATCATCGATCATTTTCGCTGTTTTATGTGGTGGGACAAATGCCGGTGCATACTGATCTTTTTCTTTTAATAGCTCCATTAATGTTAAAAAGATCTTTGCTTGGCGTTCCCTCTCTTTTAACGCAAAACGATGATGCCTGATCGTAGAGGTACTGCCAATGCCCATCTCAGCCTGAACCTCCTTATCGCCTTTACCTTGATAAAAGAGACGAAGCAGTTGATTCTGATGATCGGTAAGCCCTGTTAGTTTCTTATCAAGATTGATTAAATAATCAAATACGGATTGATGGGTACTTTCGATATGAATACGCATATACCTTTCCGCTTCATAGAAAATTCCGTCATAGGGATAAATAATCCCATTTTCTATTTTCTCACCACATAAAAGGCAAATATATGAATCTGACTCTTGAATATACCCCTGTTTAAGTTCCTCTAACGAGGTGTTCCAAAACCGCTCCGAAATATCCACTTTTCAAACACATCCAATCAAAGTTTATTGTAATTCAAACAAAAGTTAAATTTGTTTGTTTAACAAAAAATATAATAATATAAAGTTTACTTACTGTCAAATAAAAAAACAAACGGTTTTTGATATTGTTTGTTTTTTTATAAACGATATATAAAATTGTTTAATCTAATGGCGGTGATATATAATTATGGGACACGGGGTCGAGAACTATGTCCCATTGTGGTACAGGCGAAACTGTAAGGTATAATCAAGTTAAGGGGGTTGGCTGGAATACAACCCATAGATTATCAACATATATGATGGAAATTTTTTCAGAACCTGCTAACCGTCCATGGAGAAATGATTTCGTTAGGGAAGACCCCGACGGATATGTAGGAGGTAGTTATTCAGGAAAAATAAAAGGGTAAAATGGATTGAAAAAGTATTGGAAAGTAAGTGTTCACACGAAAGGAGAAAAAATAGTATGATGACCGTACTGAATTGAATTAAGAGATAATCAAAAGATAATCAGGCGCAATTCTATAGCGAGAATTGCGCCTTCTTTGTGTAAAGTTCCGTTATCGCTAAAGTATGCAATCTTAAACTTTTCCAAGGCCTTTTTTATTCGACAGGTGTCATGCACTTTGACATAGTTGCTTTTATTTTCTCTACAAGGTATTGAAATCCGTATAATAGCAAAGAATCAATAAATAATAGAAGAGACAATTGAAGCTTTTTCATACGAACCAATGATGCTATTCCCCATTTTGTCAGCCACTTATCCACTAATACAAATACGAAAATTGTGTCAACAATTAAATTTAGTGTTAAATACCGATAAAATTTTCCATAAGTAAATTTAAGAATCCACATGGAACCAATCATAAACGGCCCCCATACAAAAGGGAATGAGCCTGATAATTTAGGATGGAATTTTTCATACCACCACCACCAAGTTCTTTTTTTTGCAACAGAATTTTCCCATCTTGTGAGTAAAGCAATAAATATACCTGTTGGGAAAAATCGTTTGACTGCATTTTTCCCCATTAAGGGAAGTGTGAGCCATAAAAATACCATCATCAAAAGTAATATTAGTTTGTTGTATTTCATTAATTTCACCATTTTCACCCCTCCAATATATCCCATAAAGATAATATCCCCTAGAAAGAAAAATCTATGATAGGCAAAAATACAAATGTCCGAAGTTATTGATATATCTAACCTGGATGTTAGAATCATAATGTTGTCAGGGTTTGTATTGGAGAGAAAATTATTTCTACTAAAACCTTTAATCCATTCGAAGATTATTTGTTTAAATAATCAGAGTAATTAGCGATATTTAATGAAAAACTTAATGATAGGCTTTCTTGCCACTCAGGAGGTAAGAAAAAGTGGCATTCACTTCCAAAAATATCTTTATCAATTGGATAAACTTAATAGCTTGAACCATGAAAATATACGCAAAACCCAATGGAAAGGGGCCGGTGAATAATGGAATTAAAATTAACTCCATACTTTATGATGGATGGAAATGCAAAGGATGCTATTCAATTTTATGAAAAAGCATTAGATGCCAAGGTTGTTACCATCCAAACTTATGGGGAGGTGCTTCCAACTTGCCCTTCAGCTATAAAGGGGCATGTAGCGCATGCAATGTTAAAAGTTGGTGAATCTGTACTATTGTTTTCCGATACTCCGGGTCCGGTGATTGAAAAGGGGAATCAATTAATGATTAGCATTTCTACCAAAACAAAAGAAAGATCAAAACAAATATTTGAGACCTTGCAGCAAGGTGGAAAAGTCAATCAACCACTAGAGGAAACTCCATTCAGCCCGGTTTTCGGAAATGTAACAGATAAATTTGGAATCACTTTTCAAGTTGTAACTGAAAGAGAATATTAATTGACTAATACTAGGGTAGGCTGCATTTATGGATACGGATGCAGATATTTAACTGTTGAACGATCAATCAGTTTTTTTGATCAAAAATCAATATGAATTAGGGCTGAATCCAATAATGGTCCAGCCCTTTCTCCAATATCTTCTTGATGTAACTTCTAAAACCAGTAGTCTAAGCTATTTATTTACAGCTTAATACTATGGAAGATGAACTAAGCAATAACTAATCTTTACATAACTATGTTATTACCTACGATATTTTTGCAAAATTTAGGAGGATAAATCCACTACTTTCACCATAAACCTCACCACATAATCATTTAAATTGTAAAACCAAATCAACGAACTCACCATATTTCTTTAGCAGGATTAAATTACTTGTGAATTATTTTTCTTAAATGAAACGGTGGTAGTTTAGTAAAATAAGTAATAACCCGACAAAATGGTGCATGGAATGTCGGACTGACACATTCAGCTTCAGTTATTCTGTTGATGAAAGGAGGTCATTTAATGGATTTGCTAAAGAGCATGAATGATGCAATGGGGCATATTGAGGATAACCTCACTAACGAAATAGACTTCAAAGTGGTGGCAAGAATCGCTCATTGTTCCGAATATCATTTTACAAGAATGTTTTCTTTTCTTGCAGGAATAACATTATCAGAATACATTCGCCGTAGACGATTAAGCTTGGCGGCATTCGAGCTTACAAATAGTAATTTAAAGATAATTGATATTGCGGTTAAATATGGATATAATTCACCAGACTCTTTTACTAAAGCTTTTCATAATTTTCATGGTGTAACACCATCAGAAGCAAGGAATAACGGCCAGCAATTAAAAGCCTTTCCACCAATGACCTTCCAATTATCAATTAAGGGAGGAAATGAAATGAATTACCGAATTGAACAAAAAGAGGGATTTAATATAGTTGGCATTATGAAAAGAGTTCCAATTATTTTTGAAGGGGAAAACCCGGAAATTACAGCGATGTGGAAATCCTTGACGATGGAAAAAATAGAACAATTAAAAAAGCTTTCCAATGTTGAACCAGTAGGGATTATTCAAGCATCAACAAACTTTTCTGAAGGACGTATGGAAGAAAAAGGAGAGCTTGATCAGTATATAGGAGTGGCAACAACACAAGGATGCCATGAAAACTTTTCAAAACTTGAAGTTCCTGCCTTAACTTGGGCGATATTTGAATCAAACGGACCTTTTCCTACTACACTACAGGAAACTTGGGGAAGGATTTATTCTGAGTGGTTTCCATCTTCCAATTATCAAGTAGCAAAAGGACCAGAAATCTTGTCGATTAAAACCCAAGATTTAACTTCATCATCTGTGACAAGTGAAATTTGGATTCCGGTTTTTAAAAGGTAGTAAAATAAAACGAGACGCAGGGTCTGTGTCCCGTTTTCATTGCTATCCTCGCAATTTTGCTGGGATGAAATAAGGTTGTACTGGAAGTGGGAAAACCCGTGATGGAAGAATCATAAATTGATGATGAGAAAAGTTTGTACAACAGCACTGGTGAATATTATTCATCAGTGCTGTTGTAATTTTTGGATGAATTTTTTCTCTCCTTCTGTCTTGTTTTAGATTCCACAATTTAAAAAGATTTATACAAAATGATTTGTGTGAAGTAAGTAACAATTGAAGCAAGATTATGATTATCTACCCAGCGTTTCAAGTCGCTATTGAATATGATTTAAGAAAATAGAAAATGCTAATAAGTAGTAATAGTCACCTAATCTGGAGGGGATATTCTTGAAAATGCGGATGGAGCAACGGCTCCTAGTGGCTATGTGGCTATTCGGCTTGATTGGCCTGATTTTTTTTATTCCACGTAAAGATCGGCGTAAGGGATTCTTGGCATTCATGGTGTTTCAAGCAATCATCTGGCTTTGCGATATATCTTCCTTTACATATGGTTTGTTAAGTGCTCCTATACGAGTGCTCCTAAAAGCGACAGATCTCTCCATTACAATCAATTATGTTTTTAAATTAGTATACGTAGTGGCAACAGTAATTCTTTTTTTCATACCCAAAAATAAAATTTGACTTGCTGTAGTGGCCTTTTTGTTCAATCAGGTTATTTTATTGGATTTAGTACAGTATTGACTACTATTGAGGTCATGCTCGAAAAATATACAGATCTAATTAAGTACATACACTGGGCTTGGTATATTTCTTGGATTACAATCTGTATTTCATTATTTATAGTGTGTTTATTTTGTGTCTGGTTTTTAGCAAAGGGGAATTCTTAAGCATAAATGTGCAAATCATGTCCGAAAAAATGTGGAAACCCCGGGTTGTGATTCCCGGGGTTCTACGTTAACCTTGTGGTTCAAATGTTTGACAATCAGTTTCTTTTTGAGAAGATGCTTCTTTCCCATGGTGGCTTACTACATAAATGGATTCGGCTGCACACTTGTTTCCATTTGCCCAGTACGTACAGTTACTTACTTCACATAACACGTCTTGTGCCATTCAAAAACATCTCCTTTAGAAATAAATTTGGTCGTACAAAAATATCATAACCAAATAAAAAAGTAGATATTCGAAAGGGCACACCTTACCATTATTTTATAGTATGAATGATTTTCATTCTCAATATACATATAATCGAAAAAAAATTCTATTTGACCTGATAATGATTCTCATATACAATCAAGTTAAGTGATATTGAGACTTATTCTCAACAAGGAGGATACTTCATGACATACAAAATAAATGGTTTTATTGATATCCATTCCATTCTTACAAACGAAAGAAAACTTGGTGGTGTCATCGAAGCTAGCGTGATTAGATTACGTACTGGTGAAGAATATAATAATCCTGTTATCACAAACATAGACTTTTTTGGTGGGATCTTCTATTCATTAGGTTTTATTGCTGATAATGGAGATCATATGATTGTAAATGTTAGTGATATAAGCAAAATTACGGAGCCGACTCATAAAAAAATTCACGAGATGAATAATAAAGTGTATAAAGCGGAAAAGTTAAGTGAAAAAAACAGCTACCTTAAGAAATTATGTGATTTAAATAAAGGTGTCTATATCAAAACGTTTATAAATGAAGTGAAACTCCTTGCTGAGGATATTGGGGTAGAAAACATTAATAAGGAAATTGATATTGATTTTTTACAAAAGAATAAGAAGATCGTTAAAATTGCTTAAAATAGCAAAGAATAGAGGTAAATAGACCGTGATTTAATCTAATTACCTCTTTTTTAATTCTTTTATGATTTTGGATCCTCAAGGGTACAAATAGCACTGGGGCGTTTTATTCTTGGAACGATGGTTTCATAAATTCGGAAAATATGGTTCATTTGTTCTTCATCCATATAGGCAACATCAAAATCTTCGGAAATGGCTAAATCAACATTCTGTTTTCCGGTTGCAATCAGGATACCGGCGTCACCTTTTATAACAGGAGATTGGAATACCCCGTCGGTAACGATCTCACGAATATGTTCAATCTCCAGCACGTTAGTCCCTTGGTGAACACGATGCATTAAAGCATATAATTGCGGCGCAACGATTAACGCATAAGGACCGGTATGCCCCATTTGCAGAAGCTTATTTCTCGCATCTACAATATCTTGAAAGGCATGGCCTGACTTCATCCAATCGCCACGGATGTGAGTAATTCTGCCTTTTACATTCATTAACCCGCTAATGTTAAATTCCTTTGAACCGTTAATAATTAAGTCATCCTCTAATAACGCAAGCTGTGTTGCCGCATTGGCTGCTGTGGAAAAATCAACGTTAATGTTAAGCGTTTTAGCATGGGCGATATCTCTCCAAAACAACTTAAAATCTTTATATAAAAGTGGAATCGTTAAATTTTCGCGTTTTACAGGGTCTGAAACCTCTAATGAATCACCATGTAGACTAATGGAGCCAAGGTCATTTTCTTCATATACATCATTCATAATGGACTGTATTCCGCTTCCAAGCGGGCCATAAATATCCAAAATACGTCTTCCGATTAATGTTCTTCTAGCATGATTTATTACTGTTTCCTGTAGGTCATTCCATTCACCATCTGAAAGTGGTGCATCTGGATAACGTGAACTATAACTCATTTTTTCTTTATCTCCTTTTATTAATTATATTTTAAGCTTCCAACTGTAAGCTTTTTTTTCCCAGGAATGATTGGTTTTTCGTTCATGATTGTATGTTCGTTGGAGAATTTCCCTAGCTTCAAATGATCTCCAACATGTTCTTTTTCATCGGTCGGAACGGATCCGGCACGATTGGCAGCCCCACCATATGCTTCGTTTAAAGTATTTAATAGTACTTTAATTCTTTTATAATCTGCTTCTGTCATTTTCCGCATTGACCTTAATGTTTCACCATGCTCTCCTGTCGAGTCGTCATAGAGAGCTAAATCTAAATGCTCCTCAAAATTATGTAATCCAAATTTTTCAAGACTAATATCCTGCAATAAATGAATAAATTCCAGATTATCAATCGATTGATCTTCCTTGTTATTAACGTAGTGGTTAACCCTTGGAAGTAAATCTTTTAGACGGTCTAGACGTTGTTCCTCCTCCTCATAAATATGGTGCCAGTATAAATGCTGGTATTCATCGTTTGCTCCTTCTATTTTTGGCTGTAGCATATTCATAAATGTTGTGACAGCCTCTTCTGTTCGAATAAATAGTTCTTCTAGTTCTTTAATAGCTTCATTGGTCATTCTTTCAACCCCTTAAAGTAGTACTATTATAAGGTTGACAGCAAAAGTCATAAATATACTCAATTGGAGTGAATTCCTAGATAAAATTAGGATTAATTAAGAAAATAAATCTAATTGAAAATTATTCTCAATATTATTGACAAAGAGAATCATTCTCAATTAATATATAGTTAATAATAACGGCAAAATGGAGGTAGAAGATATGGCAAATTTAATGATTGTTGGTGCGGATCACTTAGGCAATATTACAGAGAAATTATTGAATTGCGGGGTAACAAATATAATACATATGGACGGTCGAAAAGATAATATGACAAAACGTAATATTCCAAGTTACGTAGATGTCATTTTTGTGATGACAGATTATATTAACCATAATCTCGCAAAAGTGATCAAGCAAAAAGCAAAAAGTCAGGAGGTTCCAACATACTTTGTTAAACGTTCGTGGTGTTCCATTTTTCAAGCGATACAGCAATGTGAAGTGTTGACAAAGAAATAGTGTCCATTCAGAAAGTATTTCTGCGTGGACACTATCATTAATATTATTCTAATGTTTTTTTCAGAGTTTCAATATTTTTTTCCATAAGGGAAAAGTAGTCTTCATTGTTTTTAATATCTTCTTCGGTTAAGACTGAAAGGTTATGAATACGTAAAACATCTGCATCGATTTCATTTTTAATAATCTCCGCAACCTTTGGAGTAACGTTTTGTTCAAAAATAATATATTTTATTTTACTTGCTTTCGCGTTATCAATAATCTCTTGTAACTGGTGCTGGGAAGGTTCATTTGTAGAAGAAAGTCCAGTAATAGAAATTTGTTTAATACCATACCTTTTCTCCCAATAACCATATCCGGCATGAGAAACTAAAATTTTCGGTGATTCTTTTCCTTTTATTAGTTTTTCAAAGCTTCCGTTTAATTGTTCTAATTGCATTTTTAAAGTATTGAAATTAGCATTAAAATCTTCTGTTGCTTCTGGTTTTAATTCTATTAAGCTATCTTTAATGTTTTCCGCTAATTTTATCGCTAATATTGGGTCAATCCAGACATGTGGATCGACGTCCCCATGGTTATGAATATCCGCATGTCCAGCAGTATGTTCTTCTTCATCGGCGGCAATCATTGTAATACCATTTGATGCTTCGACCATTTTTACATTTTCATCTTTGAGCGCTTCAGCAATTTTTTTTGCATAAGGTTCCATAATCTCGCTAGAAAAAATAAACTCGTCACCGTCTGCAATCTCAATCATTGTTTTTGTTGTTGGTTCGTACGTATGGGCATTTATTCCTGGAGGAATAATAGTTGTTACGTCCACATGCGAGCCTCCAATTTTCTTTGTGAAATCTTCTAATGGAAACAACGTTGTATAAACTTTAAGAGTATCATCAGTAGTTGGATCATTTTCAGCCTGGTCTATTTCATTTGGCTTTTGACTGCATCCTGTTATAAATACGCTAACTAATATAAACAAAATAAAAAGTCCGATTGTTTTTTTCACATTTTTACCCCCTTTTATACCCTTTGTAATTATATCGTAATTATTACGATTTGCAAGTCATAATCATTACGATTTAAAATTTTATTAGATTTCATACTTTTATCACAAAATGTTCATATAATATAAGTTGTGAATTTACACATAGTAAATACAGTGGCAAACTAGGAGGAACATAGAGAATGAGATATTTTGCGATAATTTTTGCAATAATGTTAATTATTTCTGGATGTGGAACTAATGAAGAAAAACAGGAATCAAATTCAGGTATTGAAGAGTTTGTACCTATTGCAGTCGATATTGTGATTCATCCAAGTCCAATTGAGGTCAATAAAGAAGTAACCTTTGAAGCTACCGTAACCCAAGGTAATGAAAAAGTTGATGATGCTTCAGATGTAGAATTTGAAGTATGGAAAGATGACGAAGAAAACCATGAAAAAATAAAAGGTGAGAACCAAGGGGATGGAATTTATTCAATAAAAAAATCATTTGCTAATATAGGGACGTATCATGTGATTGCACATGTCCAAGCAAGAGATCTGCATACAATGCCACAAAGGGATTTTGATGTTGTTGATTTAACTGCTACGCAAATTGAAACGGATACAGAAATAGAGCATCAGCATGCGGCAGAAGGCGATCATCATCATGGGTCAGATCTGTTAATACATTTTATGAGTGATGAGAAAATGAAGGTTGATGAAGAGAGTAAATTGCAGACCCATCTAACTTATAAAGGTGCACCATTACAAGGGGCTAAAGTAAGATTTGAAGTTTGGCCGGATGGTCAAGAAAAACATGAATTCATTGATGCGGTTGAAGCCAAGAATGGAGAGTATTCAGCTGTAAAAACATTTACGGAAAAGGGATTGTATAATGTAAAGGTTCATGTTGAAAAGAAAGATACTGATATACATGACCATAAGGAGGAAAAAGTAACAATTCAATAAATGGACAGACACAGATATTACTTTCATGGCATAGGATTGGTAATAGGCAAATACCTACTATGTTAAATGGAGGTGATTTTGTGTCTTTATTAATTACAGCTATGGGTTATCTTCTAAAAGAGCTATTTTTTCTTGTCTCTTATGTAAAAAACAACGCTTTTCCACAGCCGTTATCTGAACAGGACGAAAAAAAATATCTTCTTCTAATGGAGCAAGGAGATCCTGATGCCAGAAATCGACTGATTGAGCATAACTTAAGACTTGTAGCCCATATTGTAAAAAAGTTTGAAAATACTGGGGAGGACTCTGAAGATTTAATTTCTATAGGTACCATTGGTTTAATTAAAGCAATTGAAAGCTATTCCTTCGGAAAGGGAACAAAGCTTGCGACCTATGCTGCCAGGTGTATAGAAAATGAAATCCTTATGCATCTCCGGGCCTTAAAAAAGACGAAAAGAGATGTTTCCTTACATGATCCTATCGGTCAGGATAAAGAAGGGAATGAAATAAGTTTAATCGATATTTTAAAATCCGAAAATGAGGATGTTGTAGATACAATTCAACTTTTAATGGAGTTGGAAAAAATAAATGAGTATATTCACATATTAGATGAAAGAGAAAAGGAAGTCATCGTAGGTCGATTCGGTTTAGATTTGCAAAAGGAAAAAACGCAGCGGGAAATCGCAAAGGAGCTTGGGATCTCAAGGAGTTATGTCTCCAGGATAGAGAAACGGGCTTTGATGAAGCTATTTCATGAATTTTATCGGAATGAACGGAAAAAACGAGGATAATGAACTAAAGGGGGCTGCAGCCCCCTTTTCTTGTCTAGCTTCAGCACCCAGCGACTAGTAAACTTCGCCCGCCTCCCTACGATAAGTCAACATCGATTCGCTCTGCTCATCGTGTTTCCTATATCTCAGTCACCGTGCTCTAGTTTATACGTCGCTAAACGGGTGCTTCCGCTTTTCGGATTTTGACAAAATTTCGAACAGTTGGATCTCGTGATTAATTTCACAAGTACTCCAATACCCCTAGATGTAAGATATTAGTAAATCATTGTTTGGGGGATTAAGACATGGATTTTGAACTAGAGGATTTGGAACCGATAAAACAAAAAAAGCGGAAACGGATACGAAAATGGTCGATTGCAAGACATTGTGTTCAGATTTTTATATTACTGTTCTTTTTATCTCCATTAGTATTAGTGGAAGTTGAAGGAGAAAACTTTTTTTATGGATCCTTATCATCTTCCCAAATTTTTGGGATACCCCTGTCGGATCCTTTTAGTGCCCTTCAGGTTACTTTAGCATCAAGGCAAATCATCTGGAGCTATCTTGGAGGGGCACTGATCATCTTTTTAGGGTATTTGTTAATCAGGGGACGAGTATTTTGCAGTTGGGTTTGCCCGGTTAACACCTTGTTGGAGGTTACCGATAAAATCAGAAAATATGTCGATTTACCTGACAAGCCCTTAGATAGAAAAACAAAAATGTATATCGCCATCGTGACGCTTGTTCTATCTTTTGTAATGGGAGTGCCGATATTTGAAATTATTTCACCCATTGGGAATACAATGAGAAGTCTTATTTTTTCAATGGGAATGGGTTTATGGTTTTTACTAGCTATCGTTTTATTTGATTTAGTTGTTTCAAGACGGGGCTGGTGCCGTTATTTATGTCCGCTCGGCGGGTTATACCAATCAATTGGGAAATTCGGATTATTCAGGGTAAAGTTCGATCATAATCGTTGCATGGGGTGTGATATGTGTAGGTCGGTTTGTTTATCTGATCCTGATATTTTAGAGCCATCTATTAACCGCTTGGAAATGTATGTATCGGATGCCGATTGTACACTATGTGGAAAATGCGTGGACAACTGTCCTGTAGAAGCACTGTCAATCACAATTAAAAAACAAGATCTCGTTAAATTAGATGCGCATCGTGAAGAAAAGAAAAAATGGTATAAAGGTGCATGAAATTGTAATGGCAGTCTCAAAAATTGTTGAGACTGCCTAATGTATTTTAGATCTTTTTTAATTTAAAAGTTCCAATCATCATCAAAGCCAGACCAATTATGACGTACATAAATAGATAGGAAGGCAAAACCGATACTAAAAGGGTGGAAAATGTTAATATAATTCCGGCTACTGTAATTGGCAAGCCTGTAAAATATCCGTTATTTTCAGTAATGTTGAATTTGGATAAACGGATCGCTCCACAAATGATATAGATAATGGCAAATAATATACCCGGTGCACCATATTCAAAAAGAACCAATTGGTAGGTCAGTAAAGCCGGCGCAACTCCAAATGAGACAATGTCACACATTGAATCAAGCTGTTTGCCGAACTCTGATTCAATACTTAGTTTCCGGGCAACCAATCCATCAAAGCGGTCGGAAAGTGCTGCAATAAAAATGAGTAATAAGCTGAGTTGATATTCACCCCGTAAAACCGCCAGCAATGCGCAAACTCCAAAGCTTAAGTTCATGATCGTCAAAATATTTGCTACTTGTGACTTGATTTTTTTAATTGTATGATCAATATATTGTGATAAAAACATAGAAATGTCCCCCCACTTTTAACGATTTTAACTATTTTATGATTCAAAAATTACATATAGTAGGGAAATCGAAAAATGGGTTCTGAAAAGGAGGAAATTTTAATTATGCTTAAGTATTTTTACCGTTTTCTTATTGATTTGACTAATAATTTATACATTTCAAGTATAGTTCGCGCCTATACGACTTCAAAAATAAGTAAAAGATTAATCCCATCTTTTATTAAGGTTTTTAAAATAAATGAGAGTGAGATCGAGAAAAATATTAACGATTATAAAAGTTTACATGATTTTTTTATTCGTACTCTGAAAAAGGATGCCCGTCAAATTGATGAAGATTCTACAACTGTGATCAGCCCTGTCGATGGCTTTGTAGAGGATTTGGGTACGATCACGGAAGAAAAGAATATTCTCGTTAAAGGTCAGCTCTTTTCTATTAGAAAAATGTTGGGGAATGATCAAGCATTTGAAAAGTACATCGACGGTGTTTTCATGATCATTTATTTAAGCCCTAAGGATTACCATAGAATACATAGTCCGGTGTCTGGGCAAGTTATTTCGCAATGGGACCTTGGTGGAAAATCATATCCGGTAAATAAATGGGGATTAAAGTATGGAAAGTCACCTTTATCAGAAAATTATCGAAAAATTTCAGAGATTGAATGTAATGGAGTTCATGTCGTTCTTGCGAAGGTCGGAGCACTGTTTATTAATAGTGTTACACTAACACATGAAAATGAGTTTTTGGAAAAAGGTGAAGAAATTGGCTATTTTTCATTTGGGTCAACTGTAATCCTACTATTTGAAAAAGATAGTTTTAAAGCGAATGGTAATATAAAAAATAAATCAATAAAAATGGGTCAAAAAATTGGTGTTTTAGTTCAAAATTTGTTGAATAATATGATAGAATAATTTTTGACTGAATTTTTTTACAAATAGAGGAGGCACTGGGATGAAAAATGTGCTAATAAATAAAATAGTCGAAATAGTCGTTACTGAAAATCAGTTACGAAGCTTTTGGAAGAAGCTTGGGAATGACCTTGAATTTGAAACATTAAGCAACGAACAGCTTATGAAACTAGCTATGAGGGAGATTCAAGAGGCATCTTTAACCGAACTAGATTCACATTTAATTGATAGGGGCTGGAGAACAAGGGATGAAATTGAGGGGAAAATGATTGCCGAGGATAATTCAAATCCACGCTTTCATGTGGAATTAATTGACACAGACCAAGAGGGAACTCCTTCCAAAATATTAATTGATCGTATGCTAGAGCTTCAATGTAACGAGTGTGGATTTAACTTTTTTATTCAGGATACCGATATGGATGCTAATACTCTAAACTGTCCAAAAGATGGAGGGAAATTAACGATAACAGGAAATAATGCTAAAAAGATAAATAAAAATTAACTCGAAGGGGAATGGAGAAGTGGAACATTCAGTAGCACAAGAGATTTCAAACTTTCAAATTTACTTAGCAGTTATCATTTTCTTAGCTACATATGCATTCATTATTACAGAAAAAATAAATAGAGCAGTTGTTGCATTACTTGGTGCCATTTTAATGATTGGATTTGGTATTGTTGATTTAGAATCAGCCTTTACGCACCATGTTGACTGGGGAACAATTACTTTATTAATAGGGATGATGATTTTAGTTGGAATTACGAGCACCACTGGTGTCTTTCAATATGCTGCCTTAAAATCAGCAAAATTTGCAAAAGGTGATCCAATTAAAATATTAGTAGTATTGTCACTTTTAACCGCATTTGCATCTGCATTTTTAGATAATGTTACAACCGTTCTATTAATTGTACCTGTTACGTTTTCAATTACAAGACTATTAGGAGTAAATCCTGTTCCATATTTAATTTCTGAAGTTTTATTTTCTAATATTGGAGGAACAGCAACATTAATAGGTGATCCGCCCAATATTATGATTGGTAATGCTGTTAAGCATTTAACGTTTAATCAGTTTCTATTTAATTTAACACCAGTTGTTGTTGTCATTACTCTAGTAACAATGGTTTTGATTTATTTTATGTTCCGCAAGCAATTAACAGTCGATGAATCGCAAAAACAGAAGCTTATGGCATTGGATGAAAACGAATATATTAAAGATATGGTATTAATGAAAAAATCATTAATCGTTCTCGGTCTTACCATCTTAGGTTTTGTTCTGCATTCTGTTATACATCTTGAGGCGCCAGTAGTAGCGTTAGCAGGGGCAACTCTATTAATGTTAATCGGTGTTAAAGAGCATGATCTTGAGCAAGTATTCCATAGCGTAGAATGGGTTACAATCTTTTTCTTTGCCGGTTTATTTACACTAGTTGGCGGGCTCGTTGATGTAGGGATCATTAAAAGTTTAGCAGAAAAAGCATTGGATCTTACGGGTGGCCATATTCCGACTGCCGCGATATTAATTTTATGGGTATCAGGTATTGCTTCTGCGTTTATTGATAATATTCCATTTGTTGCAACGATGATACCGTTAATTCAAGATATGGCGCTTGGTATGAACTTACCTGTAGATGCACCAGAAATAGATGCATTATGGTGGTCCTTATCACTCGGTGCATGTTTAGGAGGAAATGGTACACTTATAGGTGCTTCTGCAAACGTTATCGTTGCCGGAATTGCTGCTCGTGAAGGAAATGGCTTTACCTATATGCAATTCTTAAAAATTGGTGGTCCATTAACTTTAATTGCATTAGCTATTTCACATGTTTATATTTATTTCAGATATTTAACCGCTTTCTTGTAAGAAAAGCGTAAGCACCCGTTTAGCGACGAAAAAACTGGAGCACGTCGACTGAGATAAAGGAAACACGACGAGTCTTTGACGAGTCGATGTTGACTTATCGTAGGGAGGCGTGTGAAGTTTTACGAGTCGCTGGGTGCTGGAGCTAGACAATAGAAAAGCGTAAGCACCCGTTTAACTGGAGCACGCAAAAAAACATCCTGTTCCATTTTGGGACAGGATGTTTCATTTCTATTCAAGGTGCATCTGCAACTTTTATGATGTTTTTTTTATCTTAGTGTGCAATGAACGGCGTTCAATTTCTTTTTTAATTAGTTGAATAAAATCTGGACTTAAGTTAAGTTCGATGGCCTTGTAGAATGACTCTAATAATAATTCATCAGATAATGTTCTCATTTTTGTTAGCCAGGAGTGCTGGCCATTCACCTCCTACAAGTTTTAAAAATATTTTCTCTTTTTTTATTTCTCTTTGTCATTTTTTCTTTTTTTTTACATATATTTAATATTTTCTCCCTATGTCTATACATTAACATGTTTTATATTTTAGAACAATCGTTCTTATATCCACAGATAAAAGTGGATAACTTGTGGGTATTATGTTTATAATGTAAATAATTCCAGTTAATTCAACCTTTAATAATGTGCATAAAGTTATCCACAATCGAGGATTTTATTGAAATTTGTCGAAAAGTTTTTTTGAATAACAATATTCGACAAAAAAACAATGTATTTCTGTAAATAATGTTTTGAAACGTTGTCGGACTTTGGCTATTATTAGTAAGGGTATAGGGAAGTTAAAGTTAAAGTTAAAGTTTAATTGTTTAGAGGTGTTTGTCTTGCTAGATTTGTTTTTACCAAATGAGCATGTAAAAAGTATTTTTGAGATTGACCCGGCAAAATTGAAGGAAAGAGGTATTAAAGGAATTATTACTGATTTGGATAATACCCTTGTTGAATGGGATCGTCCGGAAGCAACGCCAAAGTTAGTAGAATGGTTCCAAAAGATGAAAGACCATGGCATTATCATTACGGTTGTTTCCAATAATAATAAAGAACGAGTGAAGCAGTTTTCAGGACCATTAGGTATTCAGTATATATATGAAGCAAGAAAACCGATGGGAAGAGCTTTTCGAAAAGCTGTTCATGATATGAATCTAAAAAAAGATGAGGTCGTTGTAATTGGAGACCAACTGTTAACAGACGTATTAGGAGGTAACCGTTCCGGGCTCCATACGATATTAGTTGTACCAGTAGCCCAATCCGATGGTTTCTTTACTAAATTTAACCGTCGAATTGAACGATCTATTTTAAACAGGATGAGAAGAAAAGGTATGGTATATTGGGAGGAATAATTTTGGAAAATCAAATTTTACATTGTCAAGGCTGCGGTGTAAAGATTCAAACAGAAAATAAAACAGAAATAGGTTATGCACCCCCCTCTGCTTTAGATCGCGAGGTTTTAATCTGTCAACGATGCTTCCGGCTGAAGCATTATAATGAAATCCAAGATGTATCTTTGACGGATGATGACTTCTTAAAAATTTTAAATGGCATTGGCGATTCTGATGCGTTAGTTGTTAAAATTGTAGATATCTTTGATTTTAACGGAAGCTGGTTGCCAGGATTACATCGTTTTGTTGGTAAGAATAAAGTATTATTAGTAGGAAATAAAGTTGATTTATTACCTAAGTCAGTTAAAAATTCTAAGCTTATTCATTGGATGAAGTATTCTGCTAGCCAACTCGGCTTAAAACCGAAAGATGTTTACTTAATAAGTGCAGCAAAAGGTGAAGGTGTACAAGAACTAGCTGCAGCCATTGATTTCCACCGTGAAGGAAAAAATGTCTATGTTGTTGGCTGTACAAATGTTGGTAAGTCAACCTTTATTAATAAAATCATTAAAGAATTCAGCGGAGTAACCGATGATGTAATTACGACATCACAGTTCCCTGGAACAACACTCGATTTAATAGATATCCCACTTGATGATGGAACGTCGTTATTTGATACGCCTGGCATAATTAATCATCACCAGATGGCACATTTTGTGAATGAAAAAGGATTAAAGATGATTTCCCCTAGAAAGGAAATTAAACCAAGAGTATTTCAATTAAATGAAGGTCAAACTTTATATTTTGGTGGATTAGCAAGGTTTGATTATATTTCAGGGGGAAGAAAATCGTTTACTTGTTATGTATCAAATGAATTAAATATTCACCGAACGAAGCTTGAGAAAGCCGATAAACTATACGAAGACCATGTAGGTGAGCTATTATTCCCGCCTTTTGAAGAGGAAGTAAAAGAATTTCCTCCATTAGTGAAACAGGAATTCATGATCCGTGAAGCTAAAACTGATATCGTTTTTCACGGCTTGGGCTGGGTTACGTGCAACGAGCCAGGGGCAAAAATAGTGGCACATGTTCCAAAAGGTGTGGGGGTAACGATTAGACAATCGTTGATTTAAGTTTATTCAGAAGAAGTGACTACTCCCTAAAGTGGTGGGATTAATGAAATGTAGTACTCCATTCAGTGGGTGTGCAAACCCTTTCCGAATAAAGTTAAAGCCTCCGGCGGATGCCACGGATTTTCAGAGGTAGTTTTTCGAGCAAGCTCGAAAAAATCCGGGCGCAAATACGCCAAGGCGTATTTGATCTTTATAATTCAGCATTTGATAGTAGAAACGGGGGAGAGAAATGGGGAAGTTATTTGGATTATTAGGGCATCCGGTAGGGCATTCGATGTCACCGATTATGCATAATGACCAATTTTCTTTTTTAGGATTGGACTGTTATTACCATGCATTTGATGTTCATCCTAATGAATTAGAAAATGCCGTGAACGGAATTAAGGCATTAGGGTTATCTGGATTTAATGTGACGATTCCACATAAGGTTGAAATAATGAAATATTTAGATGAAATCGACGAAGAAGCGTTGCAAATTGGAGCTGTCAATACAGTTGTGAATCGGGATGGTAAACTATACGGCTATAATACGGATGGTAAAGGGTTTGCTGTTTCACTTCAAACTATTGCAGGTGCAGATTTTCTTAACAAAAAAATGTTGATCGTTGGCGCTGGGGGTGCAGCTAGAGGCGTTTTTGTGACATTGGCCCGGATGGGGGCTAATGCAATTGATATAGCCAATAGAACGGTCGAAAAAGCAGAAGAGCTAATCTCCAATAACCCTTATCGGGTTCAGTCTAATGCAAGGTCTATAAAGGAAGCTGAAAAAAATTTAGCGGAATATCAAATTATTATAAATACCACTTCTGTTGGAATGAGTCCCCAAATAGAAGAGCTTCCACTGCAACTGACAAATATGCAGCCTGGAACAATTCTAAGTGATATTATTTATAATCCTTTAGAAACAAAATGGTTAAAAGAAGGAAAAATAGCAGGAGCCGTTACACAAAATGGTATAGGGATGTTCGTAGGACAGGGTGCATTGGCTTTTGAAATGTGGACAAAGGAAAAACCGGATTATAACCGAATGGAACAAATTGTAATGAAGCAATTGGGAGGAAACGAATAAATGTTAACAGGAAAACAAAAACGTTTTTTACGATCTAAAGCACATCACTTAAATCCAATTTTCCAGGTTGGAAAGGGTGGCGTGAATGAAAACATGATTAAACAAATTGGGGAAGCACTTGAGGCCCGTGAATTAATTAAAGTAAGTGTTTTACAAAACTGTGAATTTGACCGTGATGAGGTTGCCGAAAGTTTAGCAAAAGGCGCAAAGGCAGAGCTCGTCCAAATTATTGGAAATACAATTGTTCTTTACAAGGAATCGATTGAACATAAGCAAATAAGTCTTCCTTAAAACAATGAAGGGATTGGTTTGTGATGAAGGTTGGGATATTAGGTGGTACTTTTGACCCCCCGCACAATGGACATTTAATTATTGCCCAGGAAGTATTATCTTCATTGCAGTTAAATGAGGTTTGGTTTATGCCAACTAATACTCCACCCCATAAAGCAGATGCTAAATCAAGAGGTGAGGATCGCCTCGAGATGGTAAAATTGGCTATTGCCGATAATGAATGCTTTAAACTGCAGCCAATCGAATTTGAACGTTCAGGTCCATCCTATACATATGATACAATTGCCATTCTAAAGGAAAAGTACCCAAATGCGGAATTCTATTTCATCATTGGAGCTGATATGGTGGAATATTTACCAAAATGGTATCGGATTGATGAGCTCGTTCATGATGTTCATTTTGTAGGTGTGAAACGTCCGAAATTTAAAATTGTTTCAAGATACAATGTAATTGAAGTGGAAGTACCCCAGTTTGATATGTCTTCTTCTGAACTTCGGCGTCGTTTTAAAAATAATCAAAATACAAAATACTTTTTACCAGATGCTGTTAGAGAATATATAGAGGAGAAAAATCTTTATGGATCGAGCGAAAGCATTAGCCCTTGTAAAAGAACAGCTGACAGATAAACGGTATGAGCATACGGTAGGTGTGATGGAGACAGCCGTTCAGTTAGCCGAAAAATATGGAGTGGACAGTAGGAAGGCTGAGCTTGCTGCCATCTTTCACGATTATGCAAAGTTTCGTTCGAAAGAGGAAATGAGAAAAATCATAATCGATGAAAATATGCCTAAACAACTATTAGAATACCATTCAGAGCTGTGGCATGCACCGGTTGGCGCTTATCTTGTACGTACAGAAGCTGGAATTCTCGATGAGGATATATTGCAGGCAATTCGGTTTCATACAACCGGAAACAAGGATATGAATATGTTGGATAAAATAGTTTTCTTGGCAGATTATATTGAACCGGGAAGAAAGTTTCCTGGTGTAGACGACGTTCGCAAAGTTGCTTTTGAAAATTTAAATGAGGCCGTTGTTATGGCGCTAAGAAATACAATCAAGTTTTTGTTGGATAAAAAGCAACCCATTTATCCGGATACATTAGAAACTTATAATACACTTATAAGATGTCAATAATCATAAACATCTTAAGGAGGAATTGGAATTAAATGAGTGAAAAGGATATTGTGTTAATTACAGCCAAGGCTGCAGATGATAAAAGGGCAGAGGAAATAACCGTATTGGATATGCGGGGCGTTTCTCTTGTTGCGGATTATTTTATTATTTGTCATGGAAATTCTGAGAAGCAGGTTCAGGCAATTGCACGGGAAGTTAAAGATAAAGCATTGGAAAATGATATTAGCATTAAAAGATTAGAAGGCTTTGATGAAGCACGTTGGGTGCTTTGTGACCTAGGTGACGTTATTGTACATATTTTCCATCGAGATGAAAGAATTTATTATAATCTAGAACGCCTGTGGGGAGATGCTCCAAGAGTCAATATTCAGGAAAGATTGGTTTAAAATATGTCGTACCAGCATTTTGCGCTTCTTTACGATGAACTAATGATGGATGCCCCCTATGAAGATTGGCTGCAATTCATAATGAAAAATATTACGAAGTATGGGAATGGGGGCAAACGTCTATTAGACCTTGGCTGTGGCACTGGTACGTTGTCGATACCGCTCGCAATTCAAGGGTATAATGTCACCGGAATTGATTTATCTGAAGAAATGTTAGCAATAGCCCATGCAAAATCAATGGAAGCGAGTGTTCAAATAGCCTTTTTTCAGCAGGATATGAAGGAGTTGGAAGGGTTTGAACCTTTTGATGTAATTGGTGTATTTTGCGATTCTCTAAATTATTTAAAAACAGAACAAGATGTTGAACTAACTTTTAGAAAAATTTATGACCAACTGCTTCCAGGTGGACTTTTCTTATTTGATGTTCATTCAATCTATAAAATGGACAATATTTTTATAGGCGAAACCTATAGCAGTAATGAAGAAGAGATATCGTACATTTGGAATTGCTTTGCCGGGGAACAACCGCATTCAGTGGAGCATGAATTGACCTTTTTCGTAAAGGATAATGATATTTATCATAGATATGATGAAGTCCATTATCAGCGAACATTTCCGATTAATTATTATCAACAATGGCTGGAAAAAGCAGGTTTTGAATTATTGGAGATTTCAGCGGATTTTTCTGAGGAGAAACCAGCAGAAAATTCGCAGAGAATCTTTTTCACTTTAAAAAAGAAATAAAAACCGAGGGATGCTTCCTTCGGTTTTTTTCTAATTTATTTCTTTATTTAGCAGGATTTTGTAGATTTATAGCGAATTAGTCCTTTATGCAAAATTGTTCATTAACCTTTTCTTTTTCATGCTTAAATTTGGCATGTGTTTGTTGGAATAAATGATTAAACATGGCTCCAATTTCATCTTCGAGGACTTTAATCCCTTCGCCGGTAATCCCACCTTTTACACATACTTTTTCTTGCAATGTTTCCAGTGTGTATACTTCCTGCTCAATTAATTGACCTAATCCGATAATCATTTTACTGGCTAATAATGTGGCTTGTTCCCTTGTGATCTCAGTCTCCACTACAGCTGCATTGATGAAATTACGGAGTAAATAGGTAAAAAAGGCAGGTCCACAGCTCGTAATATCCGAAGCAACTCTTGTTATATTTTCCTCGATGGTGACCGGTGTCGAAATTTTCGTCATGATTTGTTCAATGAATGCTTGATGGTGTGCTGGACAATGTTTTCCAGAGGAAAGTAAAGAAGTTCCGCACAAAACTCGGTTATTAATACTCGGTATTACCCTGATAGCCGCACATGGTACAATCGACTCTAATTGTTCAACGCTTATTGGACTTGTTATCGATACAATACATTGCTCTTTCTTTAATAACGGTGCCAATCCTTTAAGCAATGGATAAATATCCAATGGTTTAATACATAAAAAGATATATTCAGAGCTTTTAACAATATCCTCGGGAGAATCAACAACATGAATATTTGGAAATTCGCTTTTTAATTGTTCAGCTTTTGTTTTTGTTCGATTCATAATATATAAATTCTCTTCGTTTACGGCGGAGGATTTAAGAAATGCTTCAATAAGGATTTTGCCCATGTTTCCAGTCCCGATAACTCCTATGTTCACAATTTTCCCCCCTCTTTGCAAACAATACTCTACTAATGCTTATGATTCAGGAAGATTAAATATGATTGATTTCTAAATTACGAATGGGGCGATAAAATGGCTCAAATTATTATTGATAAAAAAAGAATTACTATTATTGCGGTTATCATATTTGTGTTTATTCTATTTCTTTTCATTAAGCTTTATGATCGTAATGACAAAACAGAGGAAATCACAACAATGGCTGAATTGGAAAAAGAAGAGGTCGCACCCATTCCGGAAAAGTTGAAGCCTTCGATTGTGTATATTGACATTAAAGGAGCTGTGGTGAAACCGGGGGTGTATAAGCTTGAAGATGGGAAAAGGGTACTGGATGCAATCCAAATGGCAGGAGGGTTTCAGACTGACGCTGATCAAATAAAAATTAACTTGGCAGCCCGTGTAACGGACGAAATGGTACTCTATATCCCTGTGATCGGTGAGGTTATAGATAATAATATTGGATTACCTGCAAATGAAGTTGATGACGGTAAGATTAATATTAATACAGCCACCCCAAGTGAATTGGAAAGCTTACCTGGAATTGGGGCAGCTAAGGCAGCGAGTATTATCACCTTTCGGGAACAGAATGGTCCATTTAAGGAAATTGAAGATATTGTTAATGTATCGGGAATCGGTGCTAAATCGTTTGAGAAACTAAAGGATCAGATTAAGGTTCGTTAAAATATTAATACAGAAATACATTGACGAGCCACTTTTTTCGTGGCTACAATAAAATAGCACATTGTTTTATTTGGAAGGGAGATTTACTAGTGAATCGTATTTCTTGGAATCAGTATTTTATGGCGCAAAGCCATTTATTAGCATTACGAAGTACATGCACACGGTTACGTGTTGGAGCAACGATTGTTAGAGACAAGCGAATTATTGCTGGAGGATATAATGGCTCTGTTACGGGACAAACTCATTGTATTGATGATGGCTGTTATGTGATTGATAACCATTGCATTCGGACTATTCACGCAGAGGTAAACGCAATCTTGCAATGTGCTAAGTTTGGTGTTCAGACTGATGGTGCGGAAATTTATGTAACTCATTTTCCGTGTGTTCACTGTACGAAAGCGATTATTCAAAGCGGAATTAAAGCTCTATACTATGCTGAAGATTATAAAAATCACCCGTATGCAA
Organism: Schinkia azotoformans; assembly: GCF_035811335.1. Lineage (NCBI taxonomy): Bacteria > Bacillati > Bacillota > Bacilli > Caryophanales > Bacillaceae > Schinkia > Schinkia azotoformans. Next base: position 39,330 of record NZ_JARSMD010000015.1, on the reverse strand, counting down.
TTGAAATACTTGAAAAGGCCAATGTTAAAGTCCAAAAGGTCGAACTGGAAGATATAACAACGTATTTTCAAGATTTTGGAGGAAAGAAATAAAGTGAAAGAGCGAGGTGGTCTTACTTGAGAGGGAAATGGATATTCGTAGCTTTTGCTGCAGCCCTTGGGATTATGGCTGCCTACTTTCGCTTTCATTTATTCACAATCATAAGCAGTCTCGTTTATTTGATTTGGCTGATCTATAAACATAACTGGCAGTTAAAATTATTTTTGATTTGCGCCTTTACCACTTGTTTATTTGCCGTTTGGTTTCAATGGGTTGACGAACATAATGGATCAACATTAAGAGGAACTGAAAAAAAACTTTCAGGTACGATTAAGTCCATTCCAAAAGTGGACGGAGACAGGTTAACACTAATCCTTCAGCTTCCCTCAAAAGAAAAGCTCCAATTATCTTATCGAATTAAAACAGAGCAAGAAAAAAATCAACTTCAACAACAATTACAAGTTGGCATGGATTGCAAGCTGTGGGGTACATTGTCAACACCGGAAGAGGCTAGGAATTTTATGGCCTTTGATTATCGAAAGTATTTATACAATAAACAGATCCATTGGATATTTACACCCGATTCATTAAAGTCCGCGCAATGCCAGCCATCCTCCTCATTGAAATATTCCCTGCAAAAATGGAGGTCCGCCGAGCTTTTATACATAAAGAATCATTTTCCAGGAAATACAGTTGGTTTTGTACAAGCTTTAATTTTTGGAGAAAGAAATGAAATACATCAAGCTGTAGAGGATAACTTTCAACAATTTGGACTTATCCATCTGTTGGCAATTTCCGGTTCCCATGTCGTTCTGATTGTAGCAGTTGCTTTTTATACTTTAGTTCGAATTGGAGTTACGAGGGAGCGGACATTTTTACTGCTTTTTATTGCGTTGCCTTTTTATATGGTTATCGCCGGTGGTACTCCGTCAGTTGCTAGGGCTTGTTTAGCAGCAATGGTTGTGATGATCGCCATTCAATTTAGGACGAAATTTTTGCCATTGGATGTACTTAGTATTGTTTTTCTCATCATGGTTAGTATTGACCCCTACTATATAACTGATATCGGCTTCCAACTTTCATTTTTAGTTAGTTTGTTTTTAATTTTATCCTCTGCTACGATCATTTCTGCTTATAATAGCTACTGGAAACAGCTTGTTGCCGTAACAATGATTGCACAAATTTGCGCCCTGCCTTTAATCCTAAATTATAACTTTGAAATTTCCGTATTAAGCTTGCCGTTGAATTTTATTTATGTCCCGTTAATGTCCGTCATCATACTTCCACTTTCGATTATTTCTTTTATTGCAAGTCATCTATATGAACCGCTTGCTTCAATTCCGATTATGGTTCTGTCCTCTATTCTCGATTATTCAGATTTATTACTTGAACAGACAGAGAAGGTTTCGGCTTTTACGTTAATCTTTGGTAAGCCATCGAGAGGGCTCTTCCTCATTTATTATGTTGCGATTATTTATTTTTGTATTACTTGGGAAAATAAGAACCAAAAGGCAAGTCTTCAAAAAGGTGTAGCTTTTCTGCTTTTAGTTTCCAGCTATCATTGGGTTTCGCCTTTTTTACTAAATGAGGGAAAAGTAACGATGATTGATGTTGGACAAGGGGATAGTATTTTAATCGAACTTCCTTATCGTAAAGCAGTCTACCTTATTGATACTGGCGGTGTAATTTCCTTTTCAAAGGAGGACTGGCAAAAAAGGAAAAACCCATTTGAGGTCGGTGAAGATATTATAACCCCTTTGTTAAAAGCTAAAGGGATTCGAACAATAGATAAATTAATATTAACACATGGTGATCTTGACCATATCGGTGGAACCGAAGCTGTTATTCAAAATTTTAAGGTAAAAGAAATCCTCGTAAGTACAGTGGATTTTGCAAATAGCAAAAACGAAGAGGAAAGGGCATTGCATACTTTAATTGAAAAGAAAAAAATTACATTGAAAGCGGTGAAAAAAGGAGATTCATGGAGAATAGGTCGTTTTGTATTTTATGTTGTTGGTCCAAGTGGAAAAGAAGACAATAAAAATGATCGATCCATTGTGCTCTACACTGCTTTAGGGGGGAAGCGCTGGCTATTTACCGGAGATTTGGAAGAAAAAGGTGAGCGGAATTTATTAGAACAGTATCCAAATATCAAAGCTGATGTTTTAAAAATTGGACATCATGGCAGCTTGACGTCTACCTCAAAATTTTTTGCTCGGCAAGTAAATCCAAATGTTGCCCTCATTTCTGTCGGGAAAAATAATCGTTTCGGACATCCACATCCGAAAGTCATTGAATTATTAGAAAAACAACATATTATGATTTTCAGAACGGATGAAAATGGTGCAATTTGTTATAAATTTAATGGGAATAAAGGAACCTTTAAATGGCTGCTGCCATAGTATAGATTAATAGTAAAAATCCAGCGGACAAAGAAAAAGGACTGCCATATAATTGCAGTCCCCTTCCTTCAAAAAAGAATGTATGTACTTGTTACCTTGTTATCCTACAAGCTTAATAACAGTACCGATAGTAAATATTAGTGCGAAAAATACAAAGGAAAAGATGAAACCCATACCAGAATCAATAGCATCATTTCTTTTGCTTTGGACATCTTTTTCAAATACGTTCACTAGAATCCCTCCCATTTGACAATTTTAGTATAAGCTAATATATGAAAAAAATCTACTCCATTAAGGAAAAGTCATAATTTGTTTTTCCTAAAGTGACAAGAGTTGTCACCTATAGGTTATCACATTTTGGTGCATTATAAGTTTACGGTTACAATCGTTGGATGTTAAGTTATCCCGGGGCTTACTGTTCAACGTTTATTATAAAGAGAGGGGTTGAATATTTCAACTCCTCTCAAGTATTTTTACCTCAATTTTCTTGTCAAATCGACATCTTCCGTCTAGCATATAAGTATGTGAAGATCTTCGAGGTGAACTTTAATGAATGCATTACAAGAAATACATAAAAAAATAAAACAAAATAAAATGGCACCTATATATGTTCTTTATGGGCAAGAAGAATTTTTAATCGAGGAAGCTGTCAACTTAATTATAAACTCAGCGTTGTCATTCGAAGAAAGGGAATTCAATTTATCTGTATTCGATATGAATGAGGTTCCAATCGATGTAGCGGTTGAAGATGCTGAAACATTGCCGTTTATGGGAGAAAAACGAGTAGTTCTTATTAAGGACCCAGTTTTTTTCACTGGCAACAAAGATAAAACGAAGGTAGAGCATGACCTTAAAAGGCTTGAGCAATATTTGGACTCCCCATCGCCTGACGCTATTGTCATTTTCACCGGCAATTATGACAAACTAGATGAGCGAAAAAAAATTGTTAAGCTGCTAAAGAAGAATGGCGAAGTCATACAGACCTCTTTAATGGATGATAAAGCAATTAGTACATGGATAAAAAATAAAGTAACTGAAGCAGATAAAGAAATAGATGAGGAAGCTATTCATTTACTCCTTCAGTTAGTGGGACCTAAATTAATGCTGCTCGCAAATGAAGTAGAAAAATTGGTCCTTTATATTGGTGAAGATACTAGAATTGATTCTTCTGTCATCCGTAATCTAGTTCCAAGAACGTTAGAACAAAATGTCTTTGCTCTGATAGATATGATTGTAAAAAGGAGAACCCGGGATGCATTATTGTTTTTCTATGATTTACTAGAACAAAAAGAAGAACCTATTAAAATCCTATCACTATTAGCAGGACAGTTTCGCCTAATATATCAAGTAAAAGAGCTATATAAAAGAGGCTATGGCCAAAATCAAACAGGGACTTATTTAAAGGTGCATCCATACCGAGTAAAACTCGCTGGAGATCAGGCTGCTAAATTTAGCGAAGGTGAGCTGCAAAAAATAATGAATGATCTGGCGGAAATGGATTATAAAATGAAAACGGGAAAAATGGATAAAAAGCTGTTAATAGAGCTGTTTATTCTCCAATTGAATAAATAATAAAAAAAGAAGCGTTTATGACGCTTCTTTTTTCACTGATTTTAATTAAAACTTTTAGATATCAGTATAAGAAAAGACATCGAAATTTGCCATTATGGGCAAATTTCGTGTTTTTCTAAAATCGGCACGATTATGCATTTAATTCGTTTAATTTTTTAGCTAAACGAGATTTTTGACGAGCCGCAGTATTTTTATGGATAAGACCTTTGCGAGCAGCTTTATCAAGCTTTTTAGTAGCTGTAATAAGTGCGCTCTTTGCAGTTTCTACATCGTTATTAACAACAAGCGTTTCAACTTTTTTAACCGCTGTACGCATGTCAGATTTAACAGAGATGTTCTGAGCACGACGTCCTTCGTTAACTTTTACACGTTTAATAGCAGATTTAATATTTGGCATTCCTTTCACCTCCTGATAAGCCGATAACGGCTTCACATAGAACAAACAATATTTTATCAAAATGAATGGGGTAATGCAATACTTTCTGAGCTTAAAAGTATTTGATGCATGTTTATTTTTAATTGGGAAAAGCTAAATTTTAACAGTACCTAATAGAATGAGGGGGAACTAGCGATGGAGCAACAATCTCTTGATTTATCAAAATATAATGTTCGAACAGATTTGGCTATTGAAGCACATGAAATGGTTGTAGACGAGAAAAAAAAGCAGGATGCCAATTTATCTTCTATAGAAGGAGTCATCGTTAAAGAACGAAAGGTAGGAAATGTAAAAATCTCGAAAGTAGAAATAACTGAATTAGGAGCAACAACGGTAGGGAAAAAGCCGGGAAACTATTTGACATTAGAGGTTCAGGGAATTAGACAGCAGGATACGGAGCTCCAGGATGAAGTACAACAAGTTTTCGCTAGGGAATTTAGTGAATTTATGAAACAAATTGGTATTAAAGATAAGGACAGCTGTCTTGTGGTTGGATTGGGCAACTGGAACGTTACGCCTGATGCCCTTGGACCAATTTGTGTTGAAAATCTGCTTGTAACGAGACATTTATTTGCATTACAGCCTGAAACTGTAGAGGAGGGCTTCCGTTCTGTGAGCGCGATAGCTCCAGGTGTAATGGGGATTACTGGAATTGAAACTAGTGATATTATTTATGGCGTAATCGAAAAGACAAAGCCGGATTTTGTGATCGCAATTGATGCATTGGCAGCAAGATCTCTTGAACGTGTGAATGCAACGATTCAAATTTCTGATACAGGAATTCACCCTGGTTCTGGTGTTGGAAATAAACGTAAAGAATTAAGTAAAGAATCATTGGGGATACCTGTAATTGCGATTGGAATTCCAACCGTTGTAGACGCTGTATCGATTACTAGCGATACGATTGATTTTATTTTAAAGCATTTTGGACGGGAGCTTAAGGAAGGCGATAAGCCTAGTAGAAGACTGGCACCGGCTAGCTTAACATTTGGTGAGAAAAAAGTACTCACCGATGAAGATTTGCCTGGGGATGAGGAAAAACGCTCATTTCTTGGCTTAGTCGGTACACTTCCTGATGAGGAAAAACGGAAATTAATCCATGAGGTACTCGCACCGCTTGGTCATAATTTAATGGTAACGCCAAAGGAAGTTGATGTCTTTATCGAGGATATGGCGAATGTCGTTGCAGCTGGTTTGAATGCGGCCCTTCACTATGAAGTTGATCAAGATAATATTGGTTCTTACACCCATTAAACATATCTAAACTACTAAATTGTAGGTTCTATCTCTCAAAGCTTGGGCATAAATGTTAGTAGAGAAGCTTTGGGAGGGTGAGAGAGTTTGCGCTTGCGTAATTTAATGATTTCGTTTAATGGGAACACAATTATCAAACCAATTATAATGGTTACGATATCGATGATGGTTATGTTTGTTATTGCTGGCATGCTTACGGCTCTTAAGCCTGAGTTAAGAATATCATCGTCATCTATTAATGAATGGAGTAAACAATTAGATACAACGGCCTATATTCATTTGCTAGGCTTTGAAAATCAATATTTTAAACAGGCATTTGAAGAAACAGAACGAACGCCCATTAGCCTTAGCACTCTTTTCTTTGAATTAGCTACGAGTATCAACCCTAATGATCCGCGGAGTTTGCTTGGTAGAGAACTGCCAGGATTTTCACTATTTGATGGGGAGATTATCGTAGCCGGGCAAGGCACAAATTATACGAATATGCCAATTGAATCGTCACCGCCAATGGAGGTGCTTTTACAGGAACGGGAAGCCTCCATCGAAAGCTTGGAAAAATTGGATGAGTCAAAAAATATAAATCCTCCAACAATGACGACAAATGGCAAAAAAGTTGTTTATATTTATACAACTCATTCAAGGGAATCATACTTACCACACTTGCCTGAAGGCACAAAAGTATCTGAAGCCTACTCGCATGAAGCGAATGTAATGACTGTGGCTGAAAAACTTAGCAAAGAATTAGAAAATAGAGGAATTGGTACTCAATTTGAAGGAACTGATATTACGAAGCTTTTATCTGATAAAGGATTGAACTATTCTAAGTCCTATGAGGTCTCAAGACCAGTGGTTAAAGATGCGATGGCCAATAATCGTGATTTAAGATACTTTATCGATATTCATCGTGATTCACAGCCACATAAAATAACGACGACAAAAATTAATGGGAAAGATTATGCGAGAACGATTTTTATCATTGGTGGAGAACATGCAAAGTACGAACAAAATCTAAAAATGGCAACGGATTTGCATAACTTATTAGAGAAGGAATATCCAGGTTTAAGTCGAGGTGTAACGAAAAAGCAAGGCGAAGGAACGAATGGGAAATTCAATCAAGACTTGTCTGAAAATGCTATTTTAATTGAAATGGGTGGTCCAGAAAACTCCTTGGAAGAAGTATACCGCACAGTGGAAGCAATTGCCGAAATATTTAGCGAATATTATTGGCAAGCCGAAGAAGTTAATGGCTAAATGTTAATGAACAGAAGGGATCTACGATGAAAAAGTTTATATTGAAATTTTTTCTTTTAGTAATTACATTATTTTTCGGTGTTCTTCTCGGGATGCAGCAAGCGAATGAAGGGCTTTTACAGATGAAGGGCTTCGATGATAAAACGTTTGGTGGGGCCTTTCATTTAAAGAAAACTGAGGCTGGTGAAGTTGAAGCAGCTGTGCTCGGTCAAGAAATTACAGCACATGATATCGAAGAAAAACAAAAAAAATTAGAAGAAATGAAGGCATTTCACTTCCTCTCTAATTTAGGCAGTAGGCTCGGTGATATGTTATCAATCATATTTCAACAACTTACCAATCTAGTCGTTAGTTCCTTGGATAAAGCTTTATCATAAGTAAGGCAATCAGAAAGGCATGAGGAAAGAAGTCCTCGTGCCTTTCGCATTTCTAATTGAATACTTTTTAAGATATTGTTATAATCATCTTCAGTTTAACTTTATTCTAGAGAATAAAGTTAAGCCTCCGGCGGATGCCTCAGATTTTCAAAGGTAGTTTTTTGAGCAAACTCGAAAAAATCTGGGCACAAATACGCCAAGGCGCATTTGATATATTGGCTCACATTAGTAGGAGTGGTTATTTGATGAATAAAGAAACTAGACATGAGCGTCAAAAACGGATTCGTAACTTTTCTATTATTGCTCATATCGATCATGGGAAATCAACATTAGCAGACCGGATACTAGAAAAGACTAGTACAGTTTCACAACGTGAGATGAAAGAGCAGATTCTCGACGCTATGGATTTAGAACGGGAACGCGGTATTACAATTAAGTTAAATGCCGTTCAATTATTATATAAAGCGAAAGATGGCAACGAATATATTCTTCACCTAATAGATACCCCTGGACATGTTGACTTTACTTATGAGGTATCAAGAAGTTTAGCTGCATGTGAAGGTGCTATTCTAGTCGTTGATGCAGCGCAGGGAATTGAAGCGCAAACATTAGCAAATGTTTATTTAGCGCTGGATAACGACCTTGAGATTTTACCGGTAATTAATAAAATTGATTTACCAAGTGCTGACCCAGAGCGGGTTCGCCAGGAAATTGAAGATGTAATTGGACTCGATGCCTCTGACGCTGTTCTTGCTTCAGCGAAAGCCGGAATTGGAATAGAGGATATTTTAGAGCAAATTGTTGAAAAAGTTCCGGCTCCAGCGGGCGACCCGGATGCGCCGCTCACGGCATTGATTTTCGATTCTCTATATGATTCCTACCGCGGGGTTATTACATATATCCGCGTTGTTGATGGAACTGTAAAAGTCGGCGATAAAATCAGAATGATAGCGACAGGTAAAGAGTTTGAGGTAAATGAAGTTGGTGTATTCACTCCAAAGGCCGTACCAAGAGATGAATTAACGGTCGGTGATGTTGGCTTTTTGACTGCCTCTATTAAGAATGTTAGTGATACGAGAGTCGGAGATACCATTACTAGTGCAAGAAATCCGGCACCTGAGGCTTTACCGGGATATCGTAAACTAAATCCGATGGTATTCTGTGGTCTATACCCAATCGATTCTAAAGATTATAATGACTTACGTGAAGCCCTTGAGAAATTAGAATTAAACGATTCCTCCCTTCAATTTGAAGCAGAAACATCTCAGGCGCTCGGATTTGGCTTCCGATGCGGCTTCTTAGGGTTACTTCATATGGAGATTATCCAAGAGCGGATCGAACGGGAATTTAATATTGATTTAATTACAACAGCACCAAGCGTTATTTATAAAGTAGAGTTAACGGATGGCGAAGAAATTACTGTTGAAAATCCGTCAAAAATGCCGGATCCCCAAAGTATTGCCGGAATTTTTGAACCTTATGTAAAAGCAAAAATAATGGTTCCGAATGATTATGTTGGGTCTGTTATGGAATTATGTCAAAGTAAGCGCGGTAATTTTATTGATATGCAGTATCTTGATGAAAATCGCGTGAATATTACTTATGAGTTGCCACTTTCAGAAATTGTCTATGATTTCTTTGATATTTTAAAATCTAGTACAAAAGGATACGCCTCCTTTGACTATGAATTAATAGGATATAAACAGTCCAAACTAGTGAAAATGGATATTCTATTAAACGGTGAGCAAGTCGATGCTTTATCATTTATCGTCCATCGCGACTTTGCTTATGATCGCGGCAAGGTCATTGTTGAAAAGCTGAAAGAGCTTATTCCAAGACAGCAATTTGAAGTGCCTGTGCAGGCTGCAGTTGGTACGAAAATTGTGGCCAGATCAACAATCAAGTCAATAGGTAAAAACGTTCTAGCAAAATGCTACGGTGGAGATATTTCACGGAAACGTAAACTACTTGAAAAGCAAAAAGAAGGCAAAAAGCGCATGAAACAAGTAGGATCAGTGGAAGTACCACAGGAAGCGTTCATGGCGGTACTACGTATGGATGATAATAATAGTAAGAAATAGACGGGGTGGCTTTGATAGCCATCCTTTTTTCGAATTAAATGAAAAGAGTGATTGGATGGTTAATTCAGTATATCTTCATATCCCCTTTTGTGAGCACATTTGTCATTATTGTGATTTCAATAAATTTTATATTAAGAATCAGCCGGTGGAAGACTATTTAAAGGCAATGGAAAAAGAAATGGAGCTATCCATTGCAAGATTTGAGACCGAGGAGGTACAAACTATTTTTGTAGGCGGTGGTACACCTACTTCCTTAACAGTCAAACAGCTTGATCGTTTTCTTAATGGAATCCATAACCATTTTGGGAAATATATCAATCCAAAAATAGAATTTACATTTGAAACTAATCCCAGTCATCTATCAAAGGATAAGTTACTCCTATTAGCTGAAGCAGGTGTGAATCGTTTAAGCTTTGGTGTGCAGGTTTTTGATGATGAATTATTAGAAAAAATTGGACGGACTCATCGGGCTGTCGATGTTTTTCAAACGATTGCTTTAGCAAAAGAAATCGGTTTTCAAAATATTAATGCCGATTTAATATACAGCTTACCGGGTCAAACCGTTGAAGGCTTTAAAGATACGCTAAAACAAGCATTATCGCTTGGCGTCCAACATTTTTCCGGTTATTCCCTACAAATAGAGCCAAAAACAGTTTTTTATAATTTGAAGAGAAAAGGAAAGCTGCATTTACCGACTGAGGACGAAGAAGTTGAAATGTACACCGTTTTGATGGATGAAATGGCTTCGCATGGCTATAACCAGTATGAAATTAGTAATTTTTCAAAGCACGGTTTTGAGAGCAGACATAATTTAACTTATTGGAACAACGATGAATATTTTGGAATTGGAGCGGGGGCCCATAGCTATGTACAAGGAGTTAGAAGGGCAAATGCTGCACCGCTCAATCAATATATTTCATTAATAAAAGAAACTGGTTTTCCTTATATAGAAGAAAATGTGCTAACGGAGAGGGAAAGAATGGAGGAAGAGGTATTTCTCGGGTTAAGAAAAACTTCAGGAGTTTCAAAAGAGATATTCTATCAAAAGTTTGGAAAGGATTTGAATAGTGTATTTGGCAATGAAATTATGACCGAAGTTGAGAAAGGATTGCTAGATGAAAGCCCGAAATCAATCAAACTTACTAGAAAAGGTTTGTTTTTAGGGAATGAAGTATTCCAATCCTTTTTATGTTGACAATATACACTCGGTTTTGGTAACTTATTATATAGAATTAGCACTCGGCGTACATGAGTGCTAACAGAGGTGATTAAACTATGCTAACAGAACGCCAGTTGTTGATCTTGCAAGTGATCATTGATGATTTTATTCGCTCTGCACAAGCTGTTGGCTCTAGAACGATAGCCAAAAAAGAGGATATTTCATTTAGTCCAGCAACGATTCGTAATGACATGGCCGACTTGGAGGAAATGGGTTTTATCGAAAAGCCTCATACTTCTTCAGGGCGCATTCCTTCTGAAAAGGGATATCGTTTTTATGTCGATCACCTGTTATCGCCATCATCGATAAATGAGGAGGAAATAGGGACTATTCGCTCCCTTTTTGATAGTAGAATTTATGAAATTGAAATGGTTGCGAAAAAGTCGGCAAAGCTTCTTTCTGAGTTTACAAACTATACTACCATTGTATTAGGCCCAGAACTTATGGAAACTCGATTAAAGCAAATTCAAATGATTCCACTTAATCGTGATAGTGTCGTCGCCATTATCGTAACTGATACAGGACATGTGGAGCACCGCACCTTGTCACTTCCAGATGGTTTAGACTCCTCAGAATTAGAAAAGCTTGTTAATATTCTTAATGAGCAATTGAAGGGGTGTCCGATAGCCGAATTGCAAGAATGCGTTCAAAAGGAACTTGTTGGGATTATTAAGAAGAATCTTTATGATCATAACCGCGTATTCGAATTATTAACGAATTTGTTCGGTCATACAAAGGCTGAAAAAGTCTTTTATGGCGGGAAAACGAATATGTTCTCCCAGCCTGAGTTTAATGATATCGGGAAGATTCGTTCCCTGTTATCAGTTATCGAACAAGAAAGTGTTATTTATAATTTGTTTAAATCAACGAGTACAGGAATCACAGTAAAAATTGGTCAAGAAAATCAGATGCAGGAAATGCAGGATTGCAGCGTTATAACAGCTACTTATTCAATAGGGAATGAACCAATGGGGACAATTGCAATATTGGGACCAACAAGAATGGAGTACGCAAGAGTAATAACGTTGTTAAACATCTTTTCTCAAGATTTATCAAAGGCATTAACTTCCTTGTATCAAAACGAAAAGTAATGGTCATATTGGTAAAGGGAAGATTGATAGAAAAGCTTCTATAGGCTTTTCTACTTACATAAAAAAAGCTAGTTTGCGGGAGGTGAAACGAATGGTTAATAAAAACTATTCGCAAGAAGAGGCAAATGACGAAAAGGTAGCAAAAGCTGCTCTAAATAATGATTCTGTCACTAAATCAACTGAACAAAATATGGATAATCAGGCGGAATCTATCCAAGAAGAGGAAGTAAACGAGGTGTCTCCAGAACAATTGGAAATCCAAAGATTACAGCAGGAGCTAGATGATAGACAAAGTCGTCTTTTACGGCTGCAAGCGGATCTTGAAAACTTCCGCCGCAGGGTTCGTTTGGACCAGGAAGCAGCAGCAAAATACCGCGCCCAAAGCCTGATTGAAAATATTCTTCCGGCTCTTGATAATTTCGATCGAGCATTGAATATCGAAGCGAAGGAAGAGGAGACATTACAATTGCTCAAAGGTGTAGAAATGGTATACCGTCAATTGCTTGACGCTTTGAAAACAGAAGGATTAGATATCATTGATGCTGTTGGCAAGGAATTTGACCCAAATTTCCATCAGGCTGTAATGCAAGTGGAAGATAGTAATTATGAGTCAAATATTGTTGTAGATGAACTGCAAAAGGGATATATTTTGAAGGATCGTGTTATCCGTCCTACAATGGTCAAAGTTAATCAATAATCAATTGTAGAATATATAGAAGAGTAAATTTCGAAGATTTGAGGAGGACATTTTTATGAGCAAAATTATTGGTATCGATTTAGGAACAACAAACTCTTGTGTCGCTGTAATGGAAGGTGGAGAGCCTAAAGTAATTCCTAATCCAGAAGGAAACCGTACGACTCCATCTGTTGTTGCCTTTAAGAATAGTGAACGTCAAGTTGGTGAGGTGGCAAAACGCCAATCTATTACTAATCCGAATACAATTTTATCAATTAAGCGTCATATGGGCACAAATTACAAAACTGAAGAAATTGAAGGCAAAGCCTATACACCACAAGAAATTTCTGCGATTATTCTTCAAAATTTAAAATCAACTGCAGAACAATATTTAGGCGAGCCTGTTACAAGAGCCGTTATTACGGTTCCTGCTTACTTTAATGACGCAGAACGTCAAGCGACTAAAGATGCTGGTAAGATCGCAGGTCTTGAAGTTGAGCGTATTATTAACGAGCCGACTGCTGCTGCTTTAGCTTACGGTCTTGATAAAGAAGATGAAAACCATACTATTTTAGTTTATGACCTTGGCGGCGGTACTTTTGACGTATCCATCCTTGAGCTTGGTGACGGTATCTTTGAAGTAAAATCAACAGCAGGGGATAACCGTCTTGGTGGAGACGATTTCGACCAAGTAGTTATTGATTATTTAGTAGCGGAATTTAAGAAAGAAAATGGCATTGACCTTTCAAAAGATAAAATGGCAATGCAACGTTTAAAGGATGCTGCTGAAAAAGCGAAAAAAGATTTATCAGGAGTGACTTCTACTCAAATTTCATTACCATTTATTACTGCAGGTGAAGCTGGACCTCTACATTTAGAAATGAATTTAACTCGTGCTAAATTCGAAGAACTATCTGCACACCTTGTTGACAGAACTATGGGGCCAGTACGACAAGCCATTTCAGATGCGGGTGTTTCGAAGAGTGAAATTGATAAAGTCCTTTTAGTAGGTGGTTCTACACGTATTCCAGCAGTGGTAGAAGCAATCAAAAAAGAAGTTGGTAAAGAACCAAGTAAGGGTGTAAACCCTGATGAAGTAGTTGCACTTGGTGCTGCTATCCAAGGTGGGGTATTAACTGGTGATGTGAAGGATATCGTATTACTTGACGTAACTCCACTTTCATTAGGTATTGAAACTATGGGTGGTGTATTTACGAAGCTGATTGATCGTAATACAACGATTCCAACTAGTAAGTCACAAATTTTCTCTACAGCAGCCGACAGCCAAACAGCCGTGGATATCCATGTTCTTCAAGGGGAACGTCCGATGGCGTCTGATAATAAAACATTAGGCCGTTTCCAATTAACAGATATTCCACCAGCACCACGTGGAATTCCACAAATCGAAGTTTCCTTCGATATTGATGCGAATGGAATTGTTAATGTTCGTGCGACAGATAAAGGTACTGGTAAAGCACAATCTATCACAATTCAATCATCAACAAGTTTATCTGATGATGAAATTGATAGAATGGTTAAAGAAGCTGAAGCAAATGCTGAGGCTGATAAAAAGCGCAAAGAAGAAGCTGAACTTCGCAATGAAGCAGACCAGCTAGTATTTGCCACTGATAAAACATTAAAAGATCTTGGTGACAAGGTTGATGAGGCTGACAAGAAGAAGGCCGAAGAAGCAAGAGATGCATTAAAACAGGCAATCGAAAAGAATGATCTAGACGAAATGCGTGCGAAAAAAGATACATTACAAGAAGTTGTCCAACAGCTTTCAGTAAAACTTTATGAACAAGCAGCACAAGAAGCACAGGCTAACCAAGCAGGTGCAGAGGCTGGCGCAAAAGACGATAATGTCGTAGATGCAGAATTTACTGAAGTAAATGAGGAAGAAGCTAAGAAATAAACGAATACGCCAAGTATGTCTAAGCGTAAGATTGAACGGTCAAAGTCAGGGCTACCTTGGCTTTGACCTTTTTATTGTCAAAGTTTGTAAAGTTGCATAGTGTAGTTTAAAAATGTTATCATAATCGTTATGCAGATAAGAATAGAACGGGATTTTTGGGAGTGGATATGATATGAGTAAACGAGACTATTATGAAGTCCTCGGAGTGGCGAAGGATGCCTCTAAAGATGAGATAAAAAAGGCATATCGTAAGCTTGCAAGACAATATCACCCAGATGTGAACAAAGAACCGGACGCTACTGAAAAGTTTAAAGAAATTGCAGAAGCATATGAGGTTTTAAGTGATGATCAGAAACGGGCAAGTTATGACCGATTTGGTCATGCGGATCCGAACCAAGGTGGCTTTGGCGGTTTCGAAGGCGCCGACTTTGGAGGATTTGGTGATATTTTTGATATGTTTTTTGGTGGGGGAGGATCAAGAAGACGTGACCCGAATGCCCCAAGGCAAGGTGCTGACCTTCAATATACAATGACATTAGATTTTAAGGAAGCGGCCTTTGGAAAAGAAACAGATTTAGAGATTCCAAAGGAAGAAGAATGTGACACCTGTCATGGCAGTGGTGCGAAACCAGGCACTAAACCTGAAACGTGCTCACATTGTAATGGTTCAGGTCAATTGAATGTGGAACAAAATACACCATTTGGTCGTATTGTCAATCGCCGTGTCTGCCATTATTGTAATGGTACTGGAAAAATGATTAAAGACAAGTGTTCTACATGTGGAGGTTCAGGAAAGGTTAAGAAACGTAAAAAAATTCACGTAAAAATTCCTGCCGGCGTTGATGAGGGCCAACAAATGCGTGTTTCCGGTCAAGGGGAACCAGGTATTAATGGAGGGCCTTCAGGGGATTTATATGTTGTCTTCCATGTGAAGCCACATGAGTTTTTTGAACGTGATGGTGATGATATTTATTGTGAAATGCCAATTACTTTTGTTCAAGCAGCGCTTGGCGATGAAATTGAAGTTCCAACCCTTCATGGCAAGGTGAAATTAAAAGTTCCTGCGGGTACACAAACGGGCACCAACTTCCGACTAAGAGGCAAAGGGGTTCCGAATGTAAGGGGCTATGGTCAAGGTGATCAACATATTAAAATTCGTGTTGTTACACCGACAAAGCTAAGTAATCGTCAAAAAGAGTTGTTCCGCGAATTAGCAGAACTTACTGGTGATGAAGCTCCAGCCGAACATGAGGATAGCTTTTTTGCTAAAGTAAAAAGAGCATTTAAAGGATAACAATTGAGGCTATTTCAAATTGTGTTAAACATCACATCAAACATGGAAAATCTGTAGTATCCTGTATGGATGTTAGACACCTTTGAAATAGCCTTTAAACAAATAAGAAGCGAGTGTTTAAAAGATGAAATGGTCTGAAATGAGTATACATACAACACAAGAGGCTGTAGAACCAATTTCTAATATTCTTCATGAAGCAGGTGCCGGCGGGGTTGCGATTGAAGATCCAGCCGACCTAAACAAAGTGAGAGAACAGCAATTTGGTGAAATCTATGCTCTCAATCCAAACGATTATCCCGAACAAGGTGTAATTGTTAAAGCTTATCTACCTGTAACAAGCAACTTTGGAGAAACAGTAGAATCTATTAAAGAAGCTATTAAAAACCTTACCCAATATGGAATTGATCTTGGCTATAATACAGTTGAGATTAATGAAGTAAATGAAGAAGACTGGTCAACAGCATGGAAAAAATATTATCATCCGGTAAAAATCTCTGAGAAGGTAACGATTGTCCCAACCTGGGAGGAATATGAACCGGAACAGTCGGATGAAATCATCGTTGAGCTTGACCCTGGGATGGCATTTGGAACCGGAACCCATCCGACTACGGTCATGTGCATTCAAGCGCTTGAAAAGGTCATTCAAAAAGGAGAACATGTTATTGATGTGGGTACCGGGTCAGGTGTACTAAGCATTGTTGCTGCTAAATTGGGAGCAAGAAAGGTAGATGCCTACGACCTTGATGAAGTTGCCGTCAACAGTGCCAAGATGAATGTTGAACTTAATCAAACCGATGATATTGTAGAAGTGAGGCAGAACAATCTATTGGGAAATATCAGCGGAAAAGCAGATGTGATTGTTGCTAATATTTTGGCGGAAATTATTTTGCTATTTATTGATGATGCAGCTAAAAGGTTGAAAAAAGATGGACTGTTCATCACATCCGGGATCATTAAAAGCAAGCAGGATGATATCGTGGGTAACCTAGAAAAGGCCGGGTTTACTATTGAAGAGATTTTGCAAATTGAAGATTGGGTAGCAATTATTTCAAAAAATAATAATGACCAGTAAGAAGGTGAGAGCCTGTGCAAAGATATTTTGTGAAAAATGATCAAATAACAGAGAATAAAATAGAGATTAGCGGTGAAGATGCCCATCACATATCACGAGTCATGAGGATGAAGCCTGGAGAAAACATTATTTGTTGCTCGGAAGATGGACAAGTAGCCCGCTGTGAAATCCAAGAAATTACTGATGACTTATGTTTCGCCTCTATAGTAGAATGGATAGATGAGAATAAGGAACTGCCTGTATTTGTAACAATTGCACAGGGCTTACCAAAAGGTGATAAATTGGAACTAGTCGTACAAAAAGGAACAGAAATGGGTGCCCATTGTTTTCTGCCTTTTTTTGCATCGCGCTCTATTGTGAAGTGGGATGAAAAAAAGGGGAGAAAAAAGGTTGAACGGCTTGAGAAAATAGCAAAAGAAGCGGCGGAGCAATCCCATCGTACTAAAGTTCCGGAAATAAATGAGCCAGTAAACTTTAAAACTCTTTTAAATGAAAGCAAAAATTACACATATAAAATTGTAGCTTATGAGGAAGACGCAAAGCTTGGTGAAAAGAGCAATCTTTTTTCTGTTTTGTCTAAATTAGCGAGTGGTGATTCCTTATTAGCGGTCATTGGACCGGAAGGTGGTCTAACGGAAGAAGAAGTTTCTGAGTTACGGAACAATGGGTTTATATCTTGTAGTCTTGGTCAAAGAATATTAAGAACAGAAACAGCCCCTCTATATCTACTAGCAGCTGTTTCCTACCATACTGAATTATTGGGGTGATCATATGCCAACAGTGGCTTTCCATACATTAGGATGTAAAGTAAATCATTATGAAACAGAAGGGATCTGGCAGCTATTTCAAGAAGCTGGCTATGAACGTGCAGATTTCGAGAAAATAGCAGATGTTTATATTATTAATACATGTACTGTAACAAATACAGGTGATAAGAAAAGTCGTCAAATTATTAGACGAGCAATCCGCAAAAATCCTGATGCTGTTGTAGCTGTAACAGGATGTTATGCACAAACAGCACCAGCTGAAATTTTAGATATTCCAGGTGTGGATATCGTAATCGGTACACAAGACCGTGTAAAGTTGCTTGAATATGTACGTCAATATGAAAAGAATCGTGAGCCAATCAACGGTGTAGGCAATATCATGAAAGCAAGAGTTTTCGAGGAACTAGATGTTCCAGCGTTTACAGATAGAACTCGGGCATCATTAAAGATTCAAGAAGGGTGCAACAATTTCTGTACTTTCTGTATCATTCCGTGGGCTCGTGGGCTTTTGCGTTCTCGAATGCCAGAAGATGTTGTTAAACAAGCACAGCAATTAGTGGATGCTGGCTATAAAGAAATTGTCTTAACAGGCATCCATACAGGTGGATATGGTGAGGACTTGAAGGATTATAATTTTGCAATGCTTCTTCGCGAATTGGACCAAAAGGTTGTCGGCTTAAAACGTATTCGTATTTCATCTATTGAAGCTAGCCAAATTACGGATGAAGTGATTGACGTTCTTGATAAATCAGAAAAGATTGTCCGCCATTTACACATTCCATTGCAATCTGGATCTGATTCCGTGTTAAAACGGATGCGTCGTAAATATACAACAGAATTCTATGTAGATCGTCTTAATCGTTTGAAAGAAGCACTTCCAGGATTAGCTGTTACTTCAGACGTGATTGTTGGATTCCCTGGCGAAACAGAAGAAGAATTCATGGAAACCTATAATTTAATCCGTGATAATAAATTCTCTGAATTGCATGTATTCCCATATTCTAAACGCACAGGTACTCCTGCCGCACGTATGGAGGACCAAGTGGATGAAGAGATTAAAAATGATAGAGTTCACCGACTAATATCATTATCAGACCAATTAGCAAAAGAATATGCATCTAGCTACGAAGGCGATATCTTAGAGGTAATTCCAGAAGAGCAATTTACAGAAGGACCGGACCGCACCGACCTTTACGTTGGCTATACTGACAACTATTTAAAAGTAGTATTCCCTGGTAAAGAGGATATGATTGGTCAAATCGTAAAAGTAAAAATTACGCAGGTCGGCTACCCGTACAGCGAAGGTGAATTTGTGAGTGTCGTTTCGGACGAGATTGAAGAAAAAGTGAAAATAGGGTAATAATAGAATTAAGAGATGATAACAGCAAGGTAGAATTTTTATCTTGCTGTTTTTAATTGCTGATATGAAAGGATTGGGTTTAATGACTGTTAATATTGCAAAAATGATCGACCATACTGCATTAAAAGCAGATATAACAAAGGAACAAATCGTAAAGCTGTGTGATGAGGCGAAGGAATATGGCTTTTTCTCAGTTTGCGTAAATCCAGCATGGGTCAAAACAGCAACTGAACGACTTAAAGGTTCGGAAGTAAAGGTGTGTACTGTCATCGGGTTTCCATTAGGGGCTTCTACCTCAGAAACAAAAGCATTTGAAACAAAGGATGCAATTGAAAAAGGTGCTACTGAAGTTGATATGGTTATTAATATCGGTGCCCTAAAAGATCAAAATGACGAATTAGTTGAACAAGATATTCGTGCCGTTGTTGAAGCCGCTAGTGGGAAAGCACTAGTTAAGGTAATTATTGAGACAAGTCTCCTTTCACAGGAAGAAAAGGTTCGAGCTTGCAAGCTTGCTGTTAAAGCAGGTGCTGATTATGTTAAGACCTCTACTGGGTTTTCAACAGGCGGTGCAACGGTTGAGGATATTAAGCTTATGCGTGAAACCGCAGGCCCTAACATCGGAGTAAAGGCTTCTGGCGGTGTCCGTGACCGTGAAGGAGCACTTCAAATGATAGAAGCCGGTGCGACAAGAATTGGAGCCAGTGCAGGAATAGTGATCGTAAAAGGCGAGCAATCTGATGCAAACTATTAATTAATGGAAGAACAAAAAATATCTACCATCAAACAGCCTGATGCTTACGTTTGATGGTAGATACCTTGCGTTTATCCTCACGAAACGTCTTTGGTTCCGTGTTTGATGGTAGATACCTTGCATTTATCCTCACGAAACCGTTTTGACCCCACGTTTGATGATAGAAAACTCATGTTTATCCTTACAAAACGACTCCAGCCCAGCGTTTGATAGTAGAAAAATTAATTTTATCCTCACCAAATGGTTTCGGGCTCATAATTAATGGTAGATAACAGGAGGCCGCACTCACCTACGCCTGCTTCCCATGCATCCTCAAAATAAACTTCGCCAACAATCCTGCCAGCGGCAAAGCAATAATCGAAGACAGAACATTGAATATCACACTAACATGGGCAAGCTGTACATCTGGCAGACTAGTTACCATTGCAGCAGCGGCACCCAGGAATTTTATAAAAGGGTAAAATAAAATAACCCCAAAGACGTTTAACCAAATATGTGCATAAGCCGCTAACTTTGACTCAACATTCGCCCCTATACTTGCAATAAAGGCTGTCACACACGTCCCAATGTTAGCGCCGAGAACAATGGCAATTCCTGAAGATAGCGTTACTAAATTTTCGCTCATAAAGCCCATGATGATGCCTGTTGTAGCTGAACTGGATTGAATAACGGCGGTCAATAATGTACCTAATCCAACACCTATTAAATTATTTTCGTTTGATAACTCAATTGATGAGTGAATAACGGGAATCGTTGAAAGAGGCTTTGCTAGTGTTTCAAACCCATTCATCGCTACGAAAAGGCAGCCAAGTCCAAATAATATTGCGCCAATATTAAAAGAAAGCAGTTTTCTGGTAAATAATAAAAGCGCCCCTATCAATAATAAAGGCATGATTGCGTGGTATATTAGATCAATAGTGATAAATTCAGTTGTGATTGTTGTCCCGATATTTGTCCCAAGAATAATGCCGATGGATTGCTTAAATGTTAACAATCCAGCCGCAATAAAGCCGATCGTAATAACCATTACGGCAGAACTGCTTTGCAAAACGGCTGTAATGAGCGTCCCAATAATCATGCCTTTTAATGGTGTGCTCGTCATATTCACCAATACTTGCTTTAGCCTTTTGTGAGAAAGATTATAAAGGCCAATTCTCATAACAGTCATTCCATATAAAAAAATTGCAATAAAAATTGCAAATTGAGTAATAATATTAATCATACCAAGTCACCATCCTCATCACCCATTGTATGGACAGGATGCATGGGACATGACTTTTACTTTTCGACAAAGGTCAAAATTTGCAGACGTAAAACTGTTATAAACATTTGAAATAAATATTAATAGTTGAAAAAGGCACATCCTTATTATATAATGGCAAAAGACATGTCTTTTAAAAAAGTAATAGATTCTTTAAAACATGTCAGGTGTTATTGGTTTTTCGGAGGGAGGGAAATAGTTATGTCAACGACTCGCGTTCGTAAAAATGAATCACTTGAGGATGCTCTTCGTCGATTCAAAAGATCCGTTTCTAAAAATGGAACACTTTCTGAAGCTAGGAAGCGTGAATTTTATGAGAAACCTAGTGTAAGACGTAAGAAAAAATCAGAGGCTGCAAGAAAGCGTAAGTTTTAAGAGAGGGTGTTATTTATGAGTCTTCTTGAGCGTCTTACTGACGATATGAAGCAAGCGATGAGAGATAAAGATAAAGAAAAATTATCTGTTATCCGTATGGTAAAAGCTGCTCTTCAGAACGAAGCAATAAAGCTTGGTCATGACTTATCTGATGAAGAAGAGCTTACTGTTTTAAACCGCGAATTAAAACAGCGTAAAGACTCCCTCCTTGAGTTCGAAAATGCTGGTCGCAGCGACTTAGCTGATAAACTTAAAGCTGAAATTGAAATATTAATGATTTATATGCCTGAACAGCTAACAGAAGAAGAAGTGGAGGAAATCGTCAAACAAACAATTTCTGAAATAAAAGCTTCAACCAAAGCTGAAATGGGCAAGGTTATGGGTGCGATCATGCCAAAAGTAAAAGGCAAAGCTGATGGTACATTAGTAAATCGCCTCGTCCTTAAACATTTGTCATAATACTTTCAAATAAGGGGCTGTATCAAAATTTTATCTGACAACCACAGATGAAATACCATCATTATGGTATGTGGTCGTTGATAAGTTTTGGAACAGTCCCTTTTAATTTTATATCTTTTTATATCTTTGAATTGAAACCTTTTTAGGAACTAATCCGTAATACATACATGAGGACAATTTATAACTTTATTTAGTACTGAATAAAGTTAAAGCTTCCGGCGGATGCCTCAGATTTTTAGAGGTAGTTTTTCGAGCAAGCTCGAAAAAATCTGGGCACAAATACGTCAGGGCGCATTTGATTTTTAGAGGGGAGGTTTATATTTGCGGTCAAAAACCTTTATACAGAAAGCTATAATCATTACTTTTGCTCTATTTACTCTATTCATTCTTCTACCACAAGTATTTCCTGTACAGGCTAAATCTGAAAAGATTGTATATTTTGTACCTGTTGAAAAAACAGTGGAACAGGGACTAGGTGCCTTTCTTAATCGTTCCATCGAAGAGGCGGAGAAAATCGGGGCGAGTCATATTGTGTTTGAATTGAACACTCCTGGTGGTGTAGTCGATGCGGCCTTAGATATTGCGAAGTCTTTGCGAGAGACAGAAATACCAACCACAGCATTCATAAATAAAAGTGCTTTATCTGCAGGTGCTTATCTAGCGCTGAATGCCAATCAAATTGTAATGGTACCTCATTCAACGATGGGGGCAGCAGGAATAATTGATCAACAAGGTAATACTGCCGGTAAAAAAGCTGAGTCTATGTGGTTAGCGGAAATGAAGGCTTCCGCGGAATTAAATAATCGTGATCCGATATATGCACTAGCAATGGCTGATGAAAATGTTGAAATACCTAAATTCGGGGTAAAAAAAGGCGAGTTCTTAACACTAACGGCAGAACAGGCGATAGAGGTTGGCTACGCTGAGAAAATTGTAAGTACAAGAGCAGAGTTGCTCGATTACTTAGGTTTGTCTGGGGCAACCATTCAACAAATGGAAGAAAGCTTTGCAGAAAAGTTAGCTCGTTTTATAACGAACCCGATCGTTGTCCCAATTTTACTTTCTATTGGAAGCCTTGGTTTGGTCATTGAGTTATATAGTCCAGGCTTTGGGGTACCAGGAATAATGGGTTTATCTTCATTGTTGTTATTCTTTTATGGCCATATGATAGCGGGGTTAGCAGGTATGGAATCGATTATATTGGTAATCATTGGTATTATACTTATTGTACTTGAGTTTTTTGTTCCAGGAGGAATTATGGGACTCTTAGGTGTACTTTCTATCATAACAAGTTTATTACTTGCTGCGGAGAATATTAGCCATATGATTTTTTCAATATTAATTGCCATTCTTGTAACTATAATTGCTTCTGTCATTTTATTTAGGCGTTTTGGGTATGAGAAAGGGATCTTTAGGCGAATTATTCTTTTTGATTCAACAAGCAGTGAGCAAGGGTATGTATCTAACCAAAATCGTTTAGATTTGATTGGACTAGAGGGAACCACTGTAACACCGCTTCGTCCGTCTGGTACGGCTGTTTTCAATGATGAACGAGTCGATGTTGTAACAGAAGGTAGTTTTATTAGCAGTAATATAAAAGTGAAAATAATAAAAGTAGAAGGCTCTAGAATTGTTGTTCGAGAAATTAAAAAGGAAGTGGAGGAATAGGATATGATAACACAAGGTACCATTTTTTTATTGTTAATCATTGCACTAATTATTATCGCACTATCAGTATTATTTACCTTTGTTCCTGTTATGCTTTGGATTTCCGCGTTAGCTTCAGGGGTAAGAGTCAGCATCTTTACATTAATTGGAATGAGGTTACGTCGAGTTATTCCAAGCCGTGTGATTAATCCATTGATTAAAGCGGTAAAAGCAGGTCTGAATTTAAGTACAAATCAATTAGAAAGTCACTATCTTGCTGGTGGTAATGTTGACCGGGTTGTTAATGCATTGATTGCAGCCCACCGCGCGAATATTGAACTTACTTTTGAACGTGGGGCTGCCATCGATCTTGCTGGCCGTGATGTATTAGAAGCTGTGCAAATGAGTGTTAATCCTAAGGTTATTGAAACA
Organism: Schinkia azotoformans; assembly: GCF_035811335.1. Classification (NCBI taxonomy): domain Bacteria; kingdom Bacillati; phylum Bacillota; class Bacilli; order Caryophanales; family Bacillaceae; genus Schinkia; species Schinkia azotoformans. Next base: position 15,596 of record NZ_JARSMD010000015.1, on the reverse strand, counting down.
CCATTTATCTCAGGGGTTGCCATGGATGGAATTGAGGTTAAAGCCAAAGCGAGAATTACAGTTCGCGCCAACATTGATCGTTTAGTCGGTGGTGCTGGTGAAGAAACGGTTATTGCTCGTGTTGGCGAAGGTATAGTATCAACAATCGGTAGTCAAACCGATCATAAAAAAGTATTAGAAAATCCTGATATGATTTCACAAACCGTTCTGACAAAAGGACTTGATGCCGGAACAGCGTTCGAAATCTTGTCTATTGATATTGCAGATATTGATATCGGTAAAAATATTGGTGCTGGTTTACAAACAGACCAGGCTGAAGCGGATAAAAAGATTGCTCAAGCCAAGGCTGAAGAGCGCCGTGCAATGGCTGTAGCTCAAGAACAAGAGATGAGGGCGAAAGTCGAAGAAATGAAAGCGAAGGTTGTTGAAGCAGAAGCCCAAGTACCACTTGCTATGGCTGAGGCACTACGATCAGGTAATATTGGTGTTATGGATTATATGAACTTTAGAAATATTGATGCTGATACAGATATGAGAAATTCAATCGGCAAAATTTCTAAAGATGATGAAGAAGGAATGAAATAATGGAGGCGCTTTTTGATCTTATATTCGGAAATCTCGCTTTCATTATCGTGATAATTGGCGGGGTCATCAGCTTTTTGAAACGAGCTAATGAAAACCAAAATAACAACCGCCGAAATCAAAATCGAAATCAAAACAGAAAACAAACTCCGACTCCAATTCAAACCCGAGATGAAAAACGGTATCAACCGGCAAAGGATAAAAGGGTTAAACCTTTTATCCCACAGCTTGATGATTTATTGGGCGAAAGTACAAAACACATAGAGGATCAAAATCAAAAGCAACAACCAACAGTGTATCAAGCTGAAATAAAAAAGCCGGAATTCGAAACCGCTATAATATCCGCCGAAGAAGTGATGCCTGATATCGAAAAAGTAAAGACACGCTTCGAATATGTAAATAAAAATACCGCTGCCCCGAAAGAAATTAGACAGCAAGCGATCAATATGAAAGAAATGAACAGAAAGAAAGTCATTGAAGGTGTGATTTGGGGAGAAATTCTTGGACCACCAAGGGCAAGAAAAAAACATTCATATTCCTATTTAAAAAGAGGTTAAGCATTGTGCTTAACCTCTTTTTTGGTGCTAAAAATCACTGTTTGTTCATAAACATGAAAGGAGAGGGGGGTCTCTTAATGAAAAAGTTTAGACAACAAATTAAAAGATGGATAACACAAAATATGGAACTACCCGCCGATGTAATGATGGATCTCCCAAGGATTACGATGATCGGACAAATTCATATATATATAGAAAATCATCGGGGATTACTTCAGTTTTCGGATACAGAACTGCGCTTGTTGCTAAAGCAAGGTCAGCTATTGATTAAAGGGGAACAATTTGTACTTAGAACAATGCTTCCTGAAGAGATCTTACTCGAAGGTAAAATAGCTCAAGTATTATATTTGGACGAACCCGGAAAATAAGGAAGGAGATCTATGTAATGAAAAATCAATGGACCAGCTATTTTTCAGGCTATGTCAAAATTAAAGTGACCGGCAGACTAATAGAACCTTTTTTAAATAATTGTGTCAGAGCGGATGTATATATTTGGAATTTAAAAAGGCAAGGTACTACATCGGTTACGGGCTATTTGAGATTAGAGGATATACATAAACTCAGAAGGATTATCCGAAAGAGCGGCTGTAGGCTGGAGTTCATCGGTCGCTTAGGTTGGCCTTTTTTAGTAAAGAAAATGATGTCTAATAGCGGGTTTATTATTGGTATTGCCATTGCTTTTATAATTACATTGCTTTTGTCCAATATGATTTGGAATATTGAAATAACAGGGGCAAACCCAAAGATTGAGCATGATATGAGAAAAGAACTTTCATCAATGGGTATAAAACGGGGAAAACTTCATTTTTCCCTTCCAAGTAACGAAGATATCCAGGGTGAACTGATGGAAAGAATGTCTTCGATTACATGGGTAGGAGTTAAATTAAGCGGCACGGCCTATCATTTTGAGGTAGTTGAGAAAAAAGTCGCTGAAGAGCCTGAATTACTTAGCCCAAGGCATCTAGTAGCGAATAAAAAGGCTGTAATTTATGATTATTTTGTCGAACAAGGACAACCTATTATAAAGATCAATGATTTTGTGAAACCCGGTAAAATTCTCGTTTCAGGGATTATTGGCAAGGAAGGGAATACTCAGATTATTCCTGCTAAGGGTAAGGTTTTTGGCGAAATTTGGTACAAGTCTCATATTACTGTGCCTTTAGAAACGGTCTTTAATGTATTTACCGGAGAAAGTATGACAAAGTATTCCCTTGAGGTTTTTAAATTGAATATCCCATTATGGGGATTTAAAAAGATTGAATATAAAACTTATAAGACAGAGAATTTAGATAAACAAGTTCAATTTTTAAGATGGGATTTACCCATCGTATATCGAAAACAAATCATTCGCGAAGAAGAAGAACATATTAGAAAATATGATAAACAATCCGCCATTTTAATTGGGAAAAAGACAGCAAGAAATGATTTAAAGGCAAAACTTGGAGAAGAAGCAGTTATAAAAGGAGAAAATGTTTTGCACCAGACATTAGACAATGGTAAAGTTAAATTAATGATACACTACCAGGTTATAGAAAATATCGCCTCACCACAACCTATAATTCAAGGAGACTAAATAATGCAAGAAAATTTTAAAACGATCAACATACAACTACAGACTTTAAATGAAGCTCTATCTTTATTTGGGACTGAGGATCGGAATTTAAAAATAATGGAAGAAAAGCTTCAGCTTTTTATTGTCACAAGAGGAGAATCAGTAAGCGTATCGGGTGACGCTGAAGCACTTCAGCTTGCAGAAATAGTTCTTATGGCCCTGCTTAAGGTGATTAGGAAAGGAGCGAGCATTTCCGAACGTGATGTAGTGTACGCTATTGATTTGGGTAAAAAAGGAATGCTCGATCAATTTGAAGAATTATACGAGCAAGAAATTACGAAAAATGTGAAGGGTAAATCTATTCGTGTAAAAACATTAGGACAAAGAAAATATATATCTGCGATTAAAGCGAATGACTTAGTTTTTGGAATCGGCCCTGCTGGAACGGGCAAGACATATCTTGCAGTTGTTATGGCTGTTGCAGCACTTAAGAGTGGACTGGTGAAACGGATCATTCTTACAAGACCTGCAGTAGAAGCAGGGGAAAGTCTCGGCTTTTTACCAGGCGATCTTAAAGAAAAGGTAGATCCATATCTGCGCCCTTTATACGATGCTTTGCATGATGTATTAGGCGCAGACCAAGTTGCAAGATTAATTGAAAGAGGCACAATTGAAATTGCGCCGCTCGCTTATATGCGCGGCCGCACACTAGACGATTCCTTTGTCATTTTAGATGAAGCGCAAAATACAACTAAAGAACAAATGAAAATGTTTCTAACTAGACTAGGTTTTGGTTCAAAAATGGTAATTACCGGTGATATTACTCAAGTAGATCTTCCAAATGGAGTTAAATCAGGACTAAGCGTCGTAAGGGATATATTGAAGGATATATCAGGAATTGAATTTGTTTATTTAGAACAATCAGATGTTGTACGGCACCCATTAGTACAGAAAATTATAAATGCATACGAAAACCTAAGATAAGACCCAGAGAGGGCTGTCTCAACGGTGTCTGGCATCCACTCGGCGGATGCCAAAGAACTACATCGTAAGTATGTGGGGTCTGACACCGTTGAGACAGCCCTTTTTTCCATTTGTTTTAGGAGTTGAGGAGAAAGATGAAAAATTTAAAACTTTGGTTTGAAAAAATGCAAAAGAATAGGTTTTTTTCAGCTTTTCTTTTTACCATACTTGCAATTGTTTTATATGGGGCAATGTATTCGAATATTCAACCCGAAAAATTAGATCTCCGTCTTTTTTCTGTTGCTAAAAAGGATATTATTTCACCGATAACCGTGGAGGATATCGAGGCAACTGAGGAAAAAAAGCAAGAGGCAGCCTTGAAGGTGGAAGATCAGTATATTTTAAAAACGGATTACGCTGAAAACCGTGTCGAAATTATTTCGTCCATTTTTGATGCTGTTACCGTTGTTAAAAAAGAAGAATTAGAGAGCGAAATACTTGAAAGTAAATTAACGACACTAAACGAATTGATACCATCAGAGCTTAAAGGGCAGCTTTCAAATACTAATTTGGAAACATTATTAGCGGCTTCACCCTCGCAGCTGGACAGTGCAAAAAATACAGCCATCACATTAATAAAGCAAATTATGACACAGCCGATTAAGGTCGGGGAAGAGGATTTGCAAAAGGAAATCGTTTCAGAGGAAATAAAAAAAGTAAATTTACCTGAAAATTTAAAAACGGTCATGATTATAATTGCTCAATATGCAATCATCCCTAATTACGTTTATGATGTAAAGGGGACTGAAGGTAAAAGACAGGAAGCGATGGATGCAGTAAGCCCTGTAAAGATTAGGGCTGGTCAAGTCCTTGTTAAAGAAGGACAAGTTATCGACCGGGAAATGTATAAACAGCTCGAACTTGTTGGTCTTTTAGATGAAAAAGTAAATCCAAATCTTTTTATTGGACTAGCCATATTTACTTTAACCTTAACAAGTATTATTGCTGTATATCTTCATGGTATTAACCCTAAACAACGAATTATCTATATTTTAATCTTTTTATTAACTATTTTATTAATGAAGGTTATAAGTTTATTCCAACTTGTTTCTGAAATAGGCTATATTTTCCCTGTAGCGATGGCACCGATGCTAATAAAGGTACTTCTTAATGAAAAGCTGGCAGCTATCTCAAGTATCATTTTCGCAATCTGCAGCAGTCTTATTTTTAATGTTGAGATGCTTGGAAAATTTAATTTTTCAATTGGCATTTATTTTTTAATTAGTGGAATTGCAGGTATAATCTTTATTAACGAAAGGCATTACCGTACGAAAATATTAAAAGCCGGATTATATGTTTCTGTTGTTAATATCGTTGTAATAGCAGCCTTGTTTATGATTAGAAATGGTCATTATACAGGGATTGAGATTGGAACCTACTTTTTATTGGCGTTTTTATCCGGTTTTATCTCAGCGGTCTTGACGTTAGGCTTGTTGCCTGTTTTTGAGGCGTGGTTTGGAATACTATCTACAGTCCAATTAATTGAATTATCCAGTCCGAATCATCCGTTGCTACGTAAAATATTACTTGAGACTCCAGGGACCTACCATCACAGTGTCATGGTTGCTAATTTATCCGAAGCAGCATGTGAAGCAATTGGGGCGAATGGGCTTTTGGCAAGAGTGGGGGCTTATTATCATGATATTGGTAAAACAAAGCGACCACATTTCTATATTGAAAACCAGATGAACATGGAAAACCCACACAATAACATTTCGCCGCAACTAAGTACGACGATCATTACGGCACACCCATATGATGGGGCAGATTTGCTCCGGGAACACAATATCCCGAAGGAAATCATTGATATTTGTGAGCAGCATCATGGTACCACATTATTAAAATACTTTTATTTTAAAGCGAAGGAACAATCGGAAAATGTCATCGAGTCAGACTTCCGATATCCAGGACCAAAGGCTCAAACAAAGGAATCGGTCATTGTTGGTATTGCTGATAGTGTCGAAGCTGCTGTTCGGTCAATGCCAAATCCAACTATGCAAAAAGTAGAGAATTTAGTTCGAAAGATATTATCTGATCGAATCCAGGATGGTCAGTTCGATGAATGTGATATCACTTTAAAGGAGCTTGATATCGCTACAAAATCAATGTGTGAAACATTAAAAGGAATATTCCATTCAAGAATTGAGTATCCAGAAAATCCTGATAAGAAACAAGTAAAAAAGGTAGAGGTGTTAGAATGATTATTGATTTTATTGATGACCATAATTATGTCCTAGAGGAGCAGCAAAAAGAAATTGAGAAATTACTGCAATTTGCAGCAGAAAAAGAAGGGATTAACTCCGATGCTGAACTATCTGTTACCTTTGTTAATAATGAAGAAATACAGGAGATTAATCGTACTTACCGGATGAAGGATCAACCAACGGATGTAATTTCTTTTGCGATGGAGGAAATGGGGGAAGGCGAGATTGCCATTACGGGAGAAAATTTGCCTACTATACTAGGTGATATCATTATCTCGATTCCAAGAACGATTGAACAAGCAAACGAATATAATCATAGCTTTATGAGAGAATTAGGGTTTTTAAGTATCCATGGTTTTCTTCACTTATTGGGTTACGACCATATGGAAAAAGAAGATGAACAAATAATGTTTGCTAAACAAAAGGAACTATTAGATGAATATGGGCTCCATCGGTAAAGAACGTAAAAGATTGGCGGCCAGTTTTAAATATGCTACCCAAGGATTATTACATGTTATAAAAAAAGAGCGAAATATGCAGATCCACCTATCGGTTGCCTGTATTGTTGTTTTTTTAGCATATTTTTTCTCGGTTTCTAAAATTGAATGGATCTTGCTCCTTCTGTGTATTGGAATCGTTATTAGTCTGGAATCAGTCAATACAGCAATCGAAAGAACAGTTGATTTATGCACGAAGGACATGAAGCCTTTAGCTAAACAAGCTAAGGACACCGCTGCAGCAGCTGTTTTTGTTTTCGCAATTATATCTGTTATCATAGGATTAATTATTTTTACAATACCATTTTTAAAGTTTTTGAATCTTTTGTAAATTATTCTTTTGTTATTGCTGAAATTTAATAAAAGTTAGTGTAAAATAAAAGTACTTCGAAAGGAAATGAAAATGAAACAAGATATATCAAAAATCGCACTCATAGAAAAAGCAAAAGAAGCAAGAGAGATGGCCTATGTTCCTTATTCAAAATTTAAAGTTGGAGCGGCCCTTTTAACCGAAGAAGATGATGTAATTAAAGGTTGTAACATAGAAAATGCTTCCTACGGATTAACCAATTGCGCAGAACGCACTGCTCTATTTAAAGCTTATTCAGAAGGAATTAAAAAATTTAAGGCACTTGCAGTTGTAGCTGATACGGAACGTCCTGTACCGCCTTGTGGTGCATGCCGTCAAGTAATGGCTGAATTTTGCCCGCCTAATATGCCAGTATATTTAACAAATTTGAAAGGCGATATTTTTGAAACTACTGTTCAGGAATTATTGCCGGGTGCTTTTACTGCGGAGGATATGCATGAGTAATGAAAATTATAAATCAGGATTTGTATCCATTATTGGAAGACCAAATGTAGGAAAATCAACATTTTTAAATAAAGTAATCGGTCAAAAAATAGCAATCATGAGCGATAAGCCGCAAACCACAAGAAATAAAATTCAGGGTGTCTATACAACTGACCATAGTCAAATTATATTTATTGATACACCTGGTATTCATAAACCTAAACATAAGCTTGGCGATTTTATGATGAAAGTTGCCCAGAATACGCTAAATGAAGTTGATTTGATCTTATTTATGATCAATGCGGTGGAAGGTTTTGGAAAAGGCGATCAATTTATTATTGAGCGTTTAAAACAGACCAACCAACCCGTTTTTCTGGTAATTAATAAAATAGATCAGGTCCATCCTGATGAATTAATAACGCTGATCGATCAATACAAAGAAATGTATCCTTTTAAGGAAATTATCCCGATATCAGCCCTTGAAGGAAATAACGTAACGACATTGTTAGAACAAATCGAAAAGTACATGCCGAATGGACCGCAGTATTATCCTGCTGACCAAGTGACAGACCATCCTGAGAGGTTCATCATAACCGAGCTTATACGTGAAAAAGTGCTTCATTTAACACGCGAGGAAATTCCACATTCGATTGCCGTTGTAATGGATTCATTGGAACGTCGCGGGGATGGGAATACGGTATATATTGCGGCAACAATAATTGTTGAGCGGGACTCGCAGAAAGGTATCGTGATCGGCAAGCAAGGGAAGATGTTGAAAGAGGTCGGCCGATTGGCAAGGATTGATATAGAAGCGTTATTAGGTTCCAAAGTCTTTTTAGAATTATGGGTTAAAGTCCAAAAAGATTGGCGGAACAGATTAAATCAACTAAGAGACTTCGGTTTTAGAGAAGATGAATATTGATCGAAAAGCGGAAGCACTCGCTGGGTGCTAGAGCTAGACATTAAATTTACAGAATTTCACTTACATTAAATGTAATCGTTAGGTCAGGCTAATATTAGGGAGTTGTAAAAAAAGCTAGTTTTTATACTGATAAGTTTATGTTTTTGTTGGTTATCAGTATAAGAAGGGACATCGAGGGCCTTTAGGTCATACCTTTAGGTACTCCGCCATCGTGGGCGGCAAGTCGTGTCTTTCTAAAAAATTGAAAAGGTGGGGTTTCTTGTGATAGATTTTACCTGGAAAATCTTTAGTCAAACTGGTAATTTGGAAACGTATCTTCTTATGAAAGAGATTGAACGGGAATATCAAGAAACTACTGATATTAATTTTAACGAGCTAATTCAAACTGATTCTCCTTTATCTTGACCCATGCACCGCTTCTTGAAAGCGAATTTATGAATCAATAAATAGTGGATGGTGTCAAAATTGCTGCGAAAAGTTGAAGGGATTGTCATCCGAACGATTGACTATGGCGAAACAAATAAGATTGTTAACCTGTTTACAAGAGAAATGGGTAAAATAGGTGTTATGGCACGTGGAGCCAAAAAGCCGCAAAGCAGGCTAACGTCCGTTTCACAAATGTTTATTTATGGACATTTTTTAGTGCAAACGGGCACCGGTTTAGGGACTTTACAGCAAGGAGAAATCATTAATTCCTTTAGGGGACTTAGAGAGGATCTGGAAAAGTCGGCCTATTCTGCTTATATCGTTGAACTCACCGATAAATTAACAGAAGAAAAAAAGACAAATCCATTTTTATTCGAACTCCTGTATCAAACTTTAAATTATATAAACGAAGGAATGGACTTGGAAATACTAACTTATATATATGAAATGAAAATGTTAAATATTGCAGGTATTTATCCAAAACTTGATGGATGTGTTCATTGTTCAAAAACGCAAGGAAAATTCGCCTTCTCGATTAGAGAAGGCGGTTTTATATGTCATCGTTGTTTCCATATTGATCCCAATCTGATTCAGATATCACCAGCAACGCTTAAGTTACTTCGTCTTTTTTATTACTTTGATTTGCATCGTCTTGGAAAAATTTCTGTTAAGGACACAACTAAAAAAGAACTAAAAACCGTGATTTCGTCGTTATATGATGAATATTCTGGATTGAATCTTAAATCTAAGCGTTTTCTCACCCAACTTGATCGTTTTAAACCTTGAAAAAGGATATTGTTACATACTATTTATTAAGTTTTTAATTTTAATGAAGCATATTATTACTCAATCACCCAAATTAAGCTATAATAAATATATCAATATTATAATTAAAATATTACCTTTTTCTTTTATATAGTGTTTTTATGATTTAAGGTGGTGAGTACGATAGAACTAAGTAATCGTCAGGAGAAAATTTTGCAAATTGTAAAAGATAACGGTCCAATAACAGGTGAACAAATAGCTGATCAATTAAATTTAACTAGAGCGACACTTAGGCCAGATTTAGCTATTTTGACAATGGCCGGTTATTTAGAAGCGCGTCCGCGTGTAGGCTATTTTTATACTGGAAAAACTGGTTCGCAATTATTGACAGAAAAGGTTAAAAAGTTACAAGTTTACCAATATCAATCCATGCCTGTTGTCGTTGATGAAGGTGTTTCCGTCTATGATGCTATATGTACAATGTTCCTTGAGGATGTTGGTACACTATTTGTAGTTGACAAGAACTCGATGTTAGTTGGTGTGCTTTCCAGAAAGGATTTATTACGTGCAAGTCTTGGAAAAACGAACCTTGAGGCTATTCCTGTGAATATAATAATGACAAGAATGCCGAATATAACTTTCTGTCAAAAAGATGATTTAATAATCGATGTAGCTGAAAAAATCATTGAAAAACAAATCGATGCAGTTCCGGTTGTTAAAATTTCAGGAAAAGGGTACGAAGTTATTGGAAGGTTGACAAAAACCAATATGACAAAGGTACTATTAGAGATAGCAAAAGATGAAATCATCTAATATACACAAACAATAAGTAGATGGAAAGGAATGGAGGAATTTTGGAAAATGCCAATGTTTATGTTGTATCTGATTCGGTTGGGGAAACGGCTGAGCTCGTTGTAAAAGCAGCTGCTAGTCAGTTTTATTCATTTGGAATAAATGTGAAACGAATCCCATATGTTGAAGATACTGGAACGTTAAGTGAAGTGATCTCTTTGGCAAAAGAAAATAATGCTATCATTGCTTTTACATTGGTAGTTCCTAGCATGCGGGATTTCTTAGTTGCTGAGGCAGGGAAAGTTGGTGTTCCTGCTGTCGATATTATCGGTCCAATGGTTAAACAGATGCAGGATAGCTATAATAAGAAGCCTCGAGAAGAGCCGGGACTCGTACGCCAATTGGATGAAGATTACTTTAAAAAGGTCGAAGCAATTGAATTTGCTGTAAAATATGACGACGGTAGGGATCCGCGCGGAATTTTAAGAGCGGATATCGTTCTTCTTGGGGTGTCAAGAACATCAAAGACACCGTTATCACAATATTTAGCATTGAAACGTTTAAGGGTTGCTAACATCCCTATTGTGCCTGAAGTTGAGCCGCCAGAGGAATTATTCCAAATTCCGGCCGAAAAGTGCTTTGCTTTAAAAATAACGCCGGAAAAGTTAAATAATATCCGCAAGGAAAGGTTAAAATCGCTTGGACTTAGTGACACAGCCAGCTATGCTAATTTAGATCGAATTAAAGAGGAACTATCGTACTTTGATAACCTTGTAAAAAAGATCGGTTGTGAAGTAATAGATGTTTCCAACAAGGCCGTAGAAGAAACAGCAAACTTAATATTAAATTTATACGCTAAAAAAATGTCTTAAATCTCAAAATGTCATGCATTCGTACAATATAGCAATCATAATTGCTTATGGAATAATGAATGCTTGATATTCTTGAGATATTTTTTTGATTTATATCTAGAAATTTAAATAACTTTATATTACAATAAAAATTTGTGATTAAATTAAAATTTTTGGTTTATACTTGACAATGAAAGAATAAACTATATTAGAAAGACTAAAGTATAATTCCCAAGCTTTTCGACAAAAATCAAAATTATAAAATAATTAATTTAAAGAAGGAATATATAGAGGGATGTAGAATTAAGAAAGATGGTGAAATACTAGAAAAGATTTTATAAAAAATTTCTAAGAAAAATGTCGAAATTTGAAGGGGATTTTAATAAGGAGATAGAATAAATATTAAAGGTAGAAAATATGGTGATGCTAGATGGGAAATCGTATTCCCGAAGAAACCATTGAAGAAATTAGAAATAAGGTAGACATTGTTGATGTAATTAGTGAATATATCCAATTAAAAAAGCAAGGTCGGAATTATTTCGGTCTATGTCCTTTTCACGGCGAAAAAACGCCTTCTTTTTCTGTTTCCGCAGATAAACAAATATATCATTGTTTTGGTTGTGGGGCAGGAGGTAATGTTTTTTCGTTTCTTATGAATATTGAAAACTGCTCCTTTATGGAGGCTGCAGCAACATTAGCTGAGAAAGTACATATTAATCTTCCTATTCAAAATGAGGTAAGTCCTTTCTCTGAAAAATCCCCTGATTACGCTGAGATGTTTCGGGCCCACGACCTATTACAAAAATTTTACCACCACTTGCTGGTAAATACAAAAGAGGGGACTGTAGCAACCAAATATTTGCAGCAAAGAGGCTTTACAGAGGAAGTTATTAATAGATTTAAAATTGGTTATGCACCTAATACTTGGGATGTTGCCTCAAGATTTTTGGAAAAAAGAGGCTTCAATCTCCATGAGATGGCAAAGGCAGGCCTTATAGTAAGAAAGGATAGTGATGGGACTTATTTTGACCGGTTTCGTGATCGGATAATGTTTCCAATATGGGATAACCAGGGCAGGACTATCGCATTTGGCGGCCGAATACTCTATGAAGGTGAGCCTAAATATTTAAACAGTCCTGAAACGAAAATATTTAATAAAAGTAAAACATTATACGGATTACATCTTGCACGTCCGGAAATCCGCAAAAAGCAGCAGGTGATCCTTTTTGAAGGATATGTTGATGTCATAGCTGCACATCGTGCGGGGGTAGAAAACGGAGTTGCTTCATTAGGCACCTCGTTAACAGATGAACAAGCGAATATCATACGGAGAAATGCCGAAAACGTGACGATTTGCTACGATTCAGATAGTGCAGGGATCAATGCAGCTTATCGTGCGGCGAGCGTTTTAACGAATGCCGGTTGTACTGTTAGAGTGTCAAAAATGCCTGAGGGTTTTGATCCAGATGACTATATTCGAACATATGGATACGAAAGTTTTCAAAATAATGTAATTGGAACAAGCCTAACACTAATGGCATTTAAAATAGAGTTTTTACGAAGAGGTAAAAATCTACAAGATGAAGGAGAACTTGTTGCTTATATTGAAGAGGTACTAAAAGAAATAAGTTTACTTCCTAAAGCGGTAGAAAGGGACCGATATTTAAGAGCTCTATCAGAAGAGTTTTCGATTTCATTGGATGCATTAAAAAGCGAACAATATCAAATATATAGAAAATTGAGAAAAAACAAGGATATTTCAGCTTTTAATCGAAATAATAATAACAACTACACAAAGAAAATAGTGGCGAAAAAAAAGCTTTTACCGGCCTATTATAATGCGGAACGTATTTTATTGGCCCATATGCTGAGAAGTGAAGATATTACTATAAAAGTAAAAGAACAAGTAGGCTGTTCTTTTAACATAGATGTTCACAATGCTATAGCTCTATTTGTTTATGGCTATTTTGAAGAAGGAAATGCTCCTGATGTTGGTGCCATTCTTCAAAGAATTGAGGACGAACAACTTAGGAGAATTGTATCTGAACTTGCTATGTTAAATATTAATATAAATATTTCCGATGAGGAACTATCAGATTACATTAAACAGGTGTTGAATTATCCAAAATGGTTAAAAATAAAAGATATCGAAACAGAGAAGTTAGAGGCATTAAAACAACAGGATATTATTACAGCAGCACAGCTTGCAAAGAAAATCATCGAGCTGAAGAAGAATTTGAAATAAGTTGGAATTACTGGAAGGAGGGGAACTGATGGCTGAAAAAGGGGCTCGTTCTAAAGATATAGAGACAGAAATCACACTTGACCAAGCGAAGGAGCAGGTCATTCAACAAGGGAAAAAAAGAGGAGTAATCACTTATGATGAAATAGCTGAGCGATTGTCAGCTTTTGAGCTTGATTCAGACCAGATGGACGAATTTTATGAATACCTAGGTGAAAAAGGTATTGATATAATCGGGCAGTCAGACGAGGATGAGGATGAGAATGACGAGGATGATCCAAGCTTTAATCAACTTGAGAAAGAAGAAGAGTTTGATTTAAATGACCTCTCCGTTCCGCCAGGAATAAAGATTAATGACCCTGTTCGGATGTACTTAAAAGAGATTGGCCGTGTAGACTTATTGTCAGCAGATGAAGAAATTCAACTGGCAGAACGTATTGAAAAAGGGGACGAGGAAGCAAAACGCCGCCTTGCTGAAGCAAACCTAAGATTAGTAGTAAGTATTGCGAAAAGATATGTCGGCCGAGGTATGTTATTCCTAGACCTAATTCAAGAAGGAAATATGGGTCTAATTAAAGCTGTTGAGAAATTCGATTACCGAAAAGGGTTTAAGTTTAGTACGTATGCAACATGGTGGATTCGCCAGGCTATTACACGTGCGATTGCCGACCAAGCAAGAACGATTCGTATCCCTGTTCATATGGTCGAGACGATCAATAAGCTTATTCGGGTCCAAAGGCAATTATTGCAGGATTTAGGTCGTGAACCATCACCTGAAGAAATTGGGGAGGAAATGGATCTGACACCTGAAAAGGTTCGAGAAATCCTTAAAATCGCACAAGAGCCTGTATCATTGGAAACACCGATTGGTGAAGAGGATGACTCGCATTTAGGTGATTTTATTGAGGATCAAGAAGCGACTTCTCCATCAGATGCAGCTGCCTATGAACTTCTAAAAGAACAGCTTGAGGACGTCCTAGACACGTTAACTGATCGTGAAGAAAATGTATTACGCCTTCGCTTTGGATTAGATGACGGAAGAACACGGACGCTTGAAGAGGTTGGTAAAGTATTTGGCGTTACCCGTGAACGAATTCGTCAAATTGAAGCAAAAGCCTTACGTAAGCTTCGTCATCCAAGCCGAAGTAAACGGCTTAAAGATTTTCTAGAATAATGCACTTATGATAGTTTACTTCATGTATAATGAAGTAAACTATTTTTTGTCTTGAGGTGGCCAAGCATGGATGATGCAAGAAAAAATATTGTTCTTAGAGAAATAAAGTACTGGAAAGAACACCGCTTACTACCGGAACAATATTGTGACTTTCTAATAACTTTATATACAGAAGGTTCAGAAACAGGACAAGAAGTAACTGAAAAAAAATCATTTTCATTAAAGGACTTCATATTTCAATTAATCAATATTTTAATTATATCATTACTCATTTTGACGTTTATTGTAATATATTTTACTGAACTATCTATTGATTTGCAAATAGGCCTAATTACTGTCTTTGTTGGTATGTGCTTTAGTGGTGCTGTTTTCTTTTATAAGAAGAACCATTCAGTTTTTTTTCATATTGCCCTAATTACTGGTATATTGATTCTATTTTTAGGTTCAGTAAACACCATTTCAACTATCTTTTTGGGCGCACAAATCGGGTTGATATTGATGATCTTACTTAATTGCTTATTTTGGGTGTTCCTTGGTTTCAGGCTAAAATTAAAATATTTAACAATATCAGGAATTGCCGGCGCCCTTCTTTTGATTACATATACTTTTATCTTGTAAAAATCAGAAATTTCAGCAAAATAACCTTATTTTAGTATAAAAATAGATTTTTTTTCGTGAAACTTAACAGAACCCCTTTCACTAAACAGTTATTTAAAGTAAAATATAAAGTGTTGTAATAGAATAGGTAAACAAAAGGACTACATACATAAGGAGGAAATGAAATGAAAAATCCATTAATGCCATTAGCATCCATTGCTATTCTTGGTATCATTTTAATGGTCGTTGTTTCTTATTGGGGATTAAACAATGCTGACAAAATGTTAGCAGCTCAAGAAGAAAAAGGACAAGCTACTGAACAAGCAGCACCAGCAGCAGACGATCCAGAAGGAATGGTAAAAGCAAGCTGTGCTTCATGTCATGGTCAAAACTTAGAAGGTGGAGTTGGACCTGCATTAGCTGACGTTGGAAGCAGACTTTCAGCTGAAGAGATTGCAAATATCATTAATAATGGAAAAAATGCTATGCCTGCAGGAATGGTAGACCCTGCAAAAGCTGAGGTAATTGCTGCATGGTTGGCAGAACAAAAATAGTTAGTAACTAATAGAATTCAAAAGCTTTCTACTAAAGGTAGAAAGCTTTTTGTGCGACGGGCAGT